>CAZTWM010000001.1:0-24954 GCA_964617935.1 uncultured Thermoplasmatales archaeon
AATGCAATATTGAAAAAAATACTTATTACTTTACTGGTCCAAATTATCCTCCAGAGAGACCAGAGAAACCTTCTGGAATCACTAGAGGAAAGGTAGGAGAGGAATACACATTTTCGGCAACTGCGTTTGATCCAGACGGTGATAAAATAAGGTATTACTTTGATTGGGGAGACGGTAACATTACAAAAACAGGATATGTGAATTCCGGTGAAACAGTATCGGTTAATTATACATGGAAAAATGGAGGGAAGTACATTGTCAAAGTGAAAGTTCGTGATGAGTATTGGTTGGAAAGTGATTGGTCAGAGCCACTCGTTGTCACTATGCCGAAAACCTATGAAGATATATTATGTACATGGATAGAAAAATTGCTAAATCGAATATTTGGAAGAAACATGCTACCAAGGATTATTATCTCTGCCCTAATGGAGTGAATGTTGCATATGGAACATTACGGAATATGAATAAAGACAGCAACTATGGCAGCCAAAAGATTTGTACATGTTGGTTACAAAAGGCAATTAGTAATAACCCACCCGAAAATGTAAAATTTGCCTTTAATGAAATCGAAGTTTTGAACATGTGGCAGATTCATGACTCATAAAAGAAAAACCAATCCTATTTCTGAAGTTACAAGAACATTGGGAGCGGGAGAGTTTCATTGGGTTCGAGTTGTGGCCTATGCTATGTTCATTGTCTTTGTTCTATTCTTTGTATTGACCATTCTAATTTTATTCCTGTAAAACCAGATTTTTACTCAAAAATATAGAAATTCGGCATTTTTCATTTTACTCTGAAAAACTATGAAAGGTATATTACTTGGTCGCATAATAAACACCAATGGTTGCGAAGTGTTTGTAGAGGGAGGAGGCATCCCAAAACAAAATGTTTTACGGATTGAAGGGGAAAAAGAAGAGTATCTAAAAAGGAAAAATGTTAATAGTTGCGACAAGAGAGGGCGTGAAGATATGAGTAAGGATGATAGTGAGCAATATTATGATTAATCTGAAGGAAAAAAGTCATTTGAAATACCTTTTATTCAGCAGTCTTTATTTTTCAGAAGGCATGGCGCTCTCAGTAAGCTGTAATTGTACCTGTGTATCTCGTGGAAAAAGGTGTATTTATCCATACCCTTATTGCTGAACTGGCTGCAACGCATTGGATGCTCAAATTTATATAGGGTAGGATAGTTGATCATTTTATCCAATTGGGAAGAAAACGATTTGTCTGATAGGAGGAGTTGACAGTAGCCCTAAATTTTTGTTACTAACTCATTTGCTTTTTCTCACCAAAACCAGCAGTTGCACTAATTGTTAACAATCAATTCTCTTCTCATATCCTTAGTTTGCAACAAGATTTAGGTCATTGTTCAAATCCACCCGCTATCCTCCTTTCATGCTGTCACTTCAGAAAATAACGAATACATCTACAATATCTTTTGATATGTTCTCGCCATTGTATGCATACACCTCTATCGTATGCAAACCAGGGGATGCATGGAGAAACCATTCATAGGGCTGCTTTTCATCCACATATTTTAACTCCCCGTCAACATAAAATTCAACTTTATTTGTGTTGCTGGCGTTCACCTTTATTGTAAGTGATCCAAAAATACGAGGTGCTCCCTCCTGAATGAAAGGTATCTTCCTTATTATCGTCGGAAATTCCCTTCCGAAAATATAGGTATGGTATATCTCTGGCTGGACTATTTTAACTTTTGGTACATCCGGCATGAGGTTGCCGTAGACACCATCAATATACATTACACCTGTGCCCTTACCATACCATTCCGCTATCGCGAGATTGTCATAGGCAATCCTTACCCATCCATCTTCGCCCCATCCGGTGCCCCAGCTATTCTTTATAATCCAGCATTGGTTATTGTCGTCATAGCCCATGATTGCCATGACATGTCCTCCCGCCAGTCGCCCCCATCTATGCCTGTATATGCCTCCATGGTAATAATAAAAATCCCTCCAGAAATACATGCATACTATGAGAGGACCATGCTCTATCAATGCCTTTTTCATCGCCTCTGGCGTATGCTCAACCCAGCCCCATTCCTTTATTTTCACCGTTCGATTTTCCCATCCTGGTAAACTCTCGAAAGGAAAGTCGTGGGGGCGATGAGGATCGGGAAAGCATCCTTCATCAGGCACACCATGCTCTATCAGATAATCGGCGGCGTGAATCAGATTAACATATCCCGCCCTTACGGTACCGCCTGCATAAAAATAAAGATGTGCTTCTGAGAGGTCAGGGTTGTATGCCCTGCCCACCTTATACTGCATTTTGGTCTCCAGGGCGGCTACCAGTGCATATGCCTCACAGGTTGGAGCAGGAGCCTGATTTTTTACAGGCGTTGTATAATCTGTGCCATTTATATCGCGCCAGTTAAAATAAGAAGGCAACCCATTGAATAAAGTATCTCCTCCCGTTTCAACAATTACAGGAGAGATATTTATGAGCATCAGCAGGGTCATTATGGCAATAACCTTCTTCATGTTCCACCTGAGATATATAAAATTTCGTTATATAAATACTATTCATTTCCCAGAAATTTTCCATCACCACAAAATTTAAGATTTATAGCCCATATAGGCAGGAATGAAGGATATGATGGATTATATTGGTATAAAAAGCATCCATGAACTTTTTGATGACTTGCCTTCAGAGATAAGAATAGAAGGACTCGATTTGCCCCCTCCAAAAAGTGACATGGAAGTGGAGATGGGAATAAAAAAGATTCTGGAGAAAAATGTTTCCTTTTTTCACACACCTTTCTTTCTTCCCATAATAAAGCCCCACTATATTCCCCCAGTGGTCGATGAAATTTTATCTCGCCAGGAATTCTACACTTCCTACACTCCATACCAACCTGAGGCAAGCCAGGGAATGCTGCAGGCAATGTTTGAATATCAGTCGGTCATAGCAGAGCTCACGGATATGGATGTTGCTAACGTTTCCATGTATGACTCCGCCACCGCTCTGGGGGAGGCGGCGTTGATGGCTCACAGGATAAATAAAAAAGGGAAGATAGTTATTCCCCGCAACCTTTTCTGGCACAAAAAGAGTGTCCTTGCCAATTATGTAAAAGGAGCGGGAATGGAAATAGTGGAAATGGATTATGGTGGGGATGGCAGAATGGTTTTAGATTTTGTGGAAGAAGATGTTTCAGCCATATATATTGAGAATCCAAATTTTTTCGGAATTCTTGAGGACAGATATCATGAAATCGAGGAGATGAAGGAAAGGATGAATGCAATTTTAATAGCAGGAGTTGACCCCCTTTCCCTTGCCATATTCAATCCTCCTTCCCATTATGGAGCAGATATTGTTATAGGAGAAGGTTATCTCGGCAATTCAATGAATTTTGGTGGTCCTTTGCTCGGCATATTCGCATGCAGAAAGGAATTTGTGAGGCAGATGCCAGGGAAGATAGTGGGAGCAACGACAGATAGCAATGGAAAGCGTGCCTTCTGTATGACTCTGCAGACGAGGGAGCAGCATATAAGGAGGGGGAGGGCGACAAGCAACATATGCTCCAATCAGGCGCTCTGCTGCATCGCCTTCCTTGCCTATGTGGCTTCCATGGGGAGAAATGGGCTCAGGAGGGTTGCTCTGGAAAATATGAAAAATGCTTCTTACATGAAATCCCAACTGGAAAAAATAGGGTTTTCTCCCGCCTTTAATGGAAAATTCTTTAATGAATTCACCCTCATTGCCCCCATGGAAGGAGGGAAGATTAACAGAAAATTGCTTTCCCATGGAGTTTATGGCGGATTGCCCATTGATGAATTCATAAGGAATGGAATGATTTTTGGAGTCACTGAAATGCATACAAAGGAAATTATGGATGAGGCGGTTGAGAGAATAAAGATGGTGATGGAGGAGCAAGATGATGGCAAAATATGATGAGCCTTTACTCAATCAAATTGAGGAAGAGGAAGGGGATGATGAGAAAATTCTTGATATGATAGAAAGGAAAAATCTTGCCATTCCAAATCTTTCTGAAAGAAATGTGATGAAACATTTTTTACACTTGAGCCAGATGAATTATGGAGTTGATACAGGCTTTTACCCCCTTGGTTCATGCACCATGAAATACAATCCAAAATTACTGGAGAGAGTTGTGGAGGAAGTAAAATACATTCATCCACTGCAGGACGAAAAAACGGTGCAGGGATGCCTTCAGATAATGTATGAACTGGAAAAAATGCTGTGTGAGATAACAGGAATGGATGCCTTCACCCTCCAGCCATGCGCGGGTGCACATGGAGAATTTACAGGAATGCTCATAACCCATGCATATTTTGAGAGTATTGGAGAAGGAGATGTCAGAAAGGAGGTGATAGTTCCCGATTCAGCCCATGGAACCAACCCTGCTTCAGCAAGAATGGCAGGCTTTGACGTAATGGAAATTCCTTCCAAAAATGGAAGGGTTGACATGGACGCACTTCGCCATGTTCTCAGCAAAGAAACTGCCGCCTTCATGCTCACCAACCCCAACACACTGGGCATATTTGAAAAGGATATAATGGAAATTTCCAGAGAGGTGAAGAAGGTTGGGGCACTCCTTTACTATGACGGAGCCAATTTGAATGCAATAATGGGAAAAACAAAGCCAGGGATAATGGGCTTCGACATAGTGCATGTCAATCTCCATAAAACCTTTGCCACACCTCATGGAGGAGGAGGACCGGGGGCAGGTCCTGTGGGAGTGAAAAAACATCTGGAGGAATTTCTTCCCGTGCCCAGGATAGAGAAAAAAGGTGATGGCTATACCTTAAACTACAATAAACCGAAATCCATAGGAAAGGTGAGCCACTTCTATGGAAATTTTTCCGTTCTACTCAAAGCCTATGCATATATAATGAAGAAGGGGAGGGGGCTGCAAAGTGTGGCGGAGAGGGCTGTTCTTAATTCCAATTATTTAATGGAGAGGTTGAGGGAAATAGGTTACAGAGTTCCCTACTATGGAAGAAGGATGCATGAATTTGTCCTTTCCCTTTCGGATTTGAAGGAGAGGGGGGTGAGAGGCATAGATGTGGCGAAACGCCTTCTTGATTATGGGTTGCATCCACCCACCGTATATTTTCCCCTAATCATTGATGAGGCATTCATGATAGAGCCCACGGAGGATGAAACAAGGCAGAGCATGGATGAATTTGTGGAGGCAATGAAAAAAATCAGGGATGAAAAGGAAGAGGTTTTGAAGAACTCGCCGCACAACATGCCTGTGGGAAGGGTGGATGAGGTAAAGGCAGTTAAAAATCCCATTCTCACATGGAAGGATATGGATTGATGGAAAATCAGATGGAAAGGAGGATGCCTGCAAGTATTGCAAGGGCTATGCCTGCTGCATTGGGCAGGGAGATTTTTTCCTTCAAAAATAAGATGCTCAACATCACAGTTACCACAGGATAAAGAGCAGTAAAAGAAGTTACTATGCTTGCCTCACTTTTCTGCAGGACAAAATACCACAGCAGTGTGCCCGCAAATCCTGCCAGTGTTGCAACAACGATGGCAACAACCCCTCCATTGAATTCCAGTGTTTTTGGAATGGTATATAGGGCAATGAAAATGCTTATGACAACTCCAGTGAGATATGTATAAAAGAGAGCATTTTTTATTCCAGTTTGCTGTGAACCCACTTTAAAGAGAAATGCCCATAGCCCCCATAGAACAATTACTCCAATACATATCCAAATCGTCCCCCTCATTTTTCCATTTCCTTTTCCATCAACTTCTTTCTTTCCTTTGCCGTCCTTCCAGTTGCCTCAAACAAAAAATCGTTCCATTTTTTCAATACAGAATAGTCACCTGTCACTTCTTCAGGAGGAACAATATCTATGAGTATGCTTTTTCCCTCCTTTTTTAGATAAACCTTTCCTATGCCTTCCGCCTGGAATTCCACGCCCTTATCCACATCGCCCTCCACCTGGAAATATTTTTTAAGGAGGGAATTCAAATCCGCCCTATGCCCTCGCTTTATGGAATACCGTCGCATGAGGTTATTCAAAAAACGTTTATAAAATCTTTCTGATACAGAACAATGAAAGTGGTGATTTCGCTGGGTGGCTCCCTCCTTTCCTTGGAAGATTTGGATTATATAAAAAGAGTAGCCCATCTGATAAAAAAATTATCTGAAAAGCACAAATTATATGTGGTGGTGGGCGGCGGAAGGATTGCAAGAAATTACATAAGGGCGGCGAGAAATTTCTGCCAGGATGAGAAATATCTTGATAAAATAGGAATAACAGCCACAAGGTTAAATGCCCTCCTCCTCAATTCCTTTTTCATGAATGAAATTCCTGAAACCATAGAAAGAGCAGCAAAAATGGATGCACCCGTTATAATGGGGGGAACAACCCCGGGGCATTCAACGGATGCGGTGGCGGCGACGCTGGCGGCAGAAACTGGAGCGAATCGTCTCATAATCGCCACGGATGTTGATGGGGTTTATGATAAAGACCCGAAGAAATACAGGGATGCCAGAAAATTCGATACCATTCATATATCAAAACTTCGTGAAATGGCTGGGGAGGAGTGGAAAGATGCTGGAAAAAATGTTGTTATTGACCCCGTTGCATGCAGAATTATTGAAAAAAGCAGAATGGAAACTGTTGTTGTGAATGGCAAAAATCTGGAGGAGTTGGAAAAGGCTATATATGGGAAAAAGTTTAAAGGAACAGTGGTGGAAGTAAAATGATTCCTCAGCACAGCCATTGTCAGATATGCGGAAAGGCAATAAAATATGGAGAGATAGTTTGTAGTGAAAAATGCAGGAAGGAATATGAAAGGCTTGTTAAAAGGAGGAAAATGTACATATACATAATGTATGCTGCCCTTCTTTTCCTGGTAATAATGGTTTTCATGCAGATTGCAGGTTCATGAGTGTTATGGAAAAATTTAACTGGAACATGGATTTACATTATATGAAATATGCTGCAGTATTTCTTATAGCCCTCCTCCTGCTCTCGGGATGCGTCAAGAAAGAGGGAAGGACTGTGGCGATAATAAAAACAAATATGGGCACAATAAAGGCGGAGTTGTATACAAAAGAAGCACCCATCACAACAGAGAATTTTATAAAACTTGCAAAGGATGGATTTTACAATGGCATGGTTTTTCACAGAGTGATAGACAACTTTGTCATTCAGGCAGGCGCCTTCTATCCAAATGGAACATACAAGCAGAGTCCATATGGAACAATTCCTCTGGAAGTAAAAAAGAACCTTACCCATGTTGATGGAGCACTGGGAATGGCGAGGGCAAGGGATCCAAACAGTGCCAGCAGCCAGTTTTATATATGCGATGGACCACAGCATGAACTGGATGGCAACTATACCGTCTTTGGAAGGGTAATAGATGGAATGAATGTGGTGAGGGAAATTGCATCTGTTAAGACAACAACAAAATATGGGATGCCTAACTGGCCCGTAAATGATGTAATAATAGAAAGCATAACCATAAAAGTGGAATAAACAATTAATGTCAGTCATACCTCCTTCGCAAAATGTTTTTACACCAACACATTTATATGAAATGAGAATGTAATTCAGTGGAGATGGAGCAGTTTGTGGAGATGAGTAACATACGTCCTGGAACAATTCTGAAAAGAGCCTATCAGATTAATATATTTGAAGCCATCAAAAATAAAAATTCAATGGTTGTGCTTCCTACAGGCTTGGGAAAAACAGTGATTGCAGTCATGATGATTGCATATCATGTAACAAAAGGGAAGGTTCTTTTCCTCGCTCCCACAAAGCCATTATGTGAACAGCATTATGCAACTTTAAAGAAATTGCTTACTGTGGAAGATATTTATCTCATAACTGGGGAGAAAACAAAGAAGGATAAGAGGAAGGAAATATACAGGAAGGCTCAAGTTATAGTTGCAACCCCCCAGACCATAGAAAATGATATGAAAAGTATTGATTTCTCCAAATTCCGCCTTGCCATATTTGATGAATGCCACAGAACCGTTGGAAACTACGCATATGTTTCCATAGCAAGGAGATGTGTGGAGGAAGGTGTTATAACCATGGGATTAACAGCATCACCCGGAAGCAGTTATTCCCGTCTGAAGGAAGTGGTGGAAAATCTGGGCATAGAACATATAGAGGTAAGAAGTGAATATGATAAGGATGTAAAGCCCTATATTCCGGAGAGGAAACTCAAATGGATTCTCATAGAAATGCCCCATGAAATAAAGGCTCTTTCCGCCGCCATAGATGCCATAATAAAGGAATTCCTTCAGGAATTGAATAAATACATAAATATATCCACCTCCCCTCGAAAAGTAACAAAAAAGATGCTTATAAGTTTGCAGAATCGTCTTCAGAGCAGGGTAAAAAACGGAGGGAGCATATATGGGGCGATAAGCATGGTTTCAGCCCTCATAAAAATATATCATCTCAAAGAAATGCTCACCAGCCAAGGCTTGGAGGCGGCTAAGAATTACATAATGAAAATGGAGGAGGATAAATCCAAGGGGGGGAAGAAAATAAGGGCAAATTTGAGATATAAGAAAGTGAGGGATGCCATCCTTTCTTTAAACTATGAAAATCCAAAACTTCATTTCACCAGAAAAATACTTCTTTCCCATTTTAAGAGCAGGGGGGACGCAAGGGTGATGATATTTGCGGAATACAGGGACACCATAGAAGTGTTATATCAGGAACTCAAGGGTATGGAAGGAATAAGGGCTGCAAAATTTGTGGGGCAGGCGAAGGGGAGCGATGGAGGAATGAGCCAGGAACAACAGAAAAAAGTGATAGATGACTTCAGGAAGGGCGTTTACAATGTCCTCATATCCACAAGCATAGGAGAGGAGGGGATAGATATACCCGCAACAAGCCTCGTTCTTTTTTACGAGCCGGTGCCATCTGCCATAAGGCATATACAGAGAAGAGGGAGAACGGCAAGAGGGGGGATTCCAGGAGAGGTCTACATTTTAATAATGAAGGGTTCAAGAGATGAAGCATATTACTGGAGTAGCAGGCGGAAAGAAAAGAAAATGATGGAACAGATAAGGAGGTTGAGAGGAATTATAGAAAAAGTGGCGGAGGAGAAAAGAGAAGTAAGGAAAAGGAAGGAGATGCCAAAAGAGGGGCAGGCAAAACTGGATGCATGGTTAGAAACTTGAAGTTGCAACATAATCAAAAATTTTATACTCACCGCCATATATTCTTTCATGAAATATATTTCGCTTATAATCGCCTTCATTTTTGTTTTTAATACCCTGTATATCACGGGAAATGCCAATAACATAATAGTGGTAAATGGCGGGAGCATACAGGATGCCATAAATGCTGCCAGTGATGGAGACATCATCTACATCATGGAAGGAAAATATCATGAAAGGGTAATTGTAAACAGGAGTGTAACCATAATTGGCAAGGGAAAAGTTATTATCGATGGCTATGGAAGCACTGCCATGGACATCAAAAAAAGTGGGGTGACACTGGAGAATCTTGCCCTCACAAATTCAAGTGATGCCATTATTAAAACTGAAGAAAAAAATGTAAGAATAAGGGAATGTGAAATATATGGTGGAAGATATGGGATTGTTTCATCATATGCCATAATTGAAGAATGCATTTTCCATGAATGTGGAAGAGGGGTTTTACTTTACAGAGGAAATTTAGTTTATAATTCCACATTCAAAAAATGTGGATTGGGTATGGAGATAAGGGGAAAAGAAAATGTGGTGGATGGATGCAATATTCATACCTGCGGCGTTGGAATATATATGGAAAATTCGGAGTCAAATTTAATTACATCATGCTGGGTGCACAAAAATAACAATAACGAAGGAGATATATTTCTGCTAAATTCATCAAAAAATTCCATTATGGACTGCAATATAAGTTATGGAAGTTTTGGAATAAGATTGGTGGAAAGCAATGAGAATACCATCAAAAATAATAATATCTACAGGAGCAGATACGGAATAAAAATGGAGAAATGCAGTGGAAACAGGGTGGAGGGATGTAAAATAGACTCCAACAGGTTTGGCATCACAGTGGAGAGATGCAGAAATATAAAGATACAATATAACTGGATAGTTGGAAGCCACATGTATTCCATGGATGCGAGATATTCCATGGTGGATGCGAGATATAACTGGTGGGGAAGCCTGATACCTCACAAACTCCATTTTATATTCAGCAGAGTAAAAATTTTCCCGTGGTATATTTATTCTCCCCATTTTAAAGGAAGTGAAAAATCAGATGATTTAAAGGGAAATAGGGAAAGAGAGGTTGTGCCTGCATCTTCATCGAGGAATGAAAAAATCGTTTGCAATGACTTTGACCCATTGGTGGACATAAAGATTGGTTTCAGAATAAAGAGGATGAGGGGTATGTGGGGGAGCGGTGAACATTCATTGAATGTTTACATTGATGGAAAAGGAAATGGAACAACATTTGAAGGAGATTCATCGCCTTTCATCACTTTCTGGCAAAATGTTGATGATTCTGAGCAGAAGATATCCATAATCATTGATGTGGATGATGAAAATGCATTTCTCACCTATGACATATCAAGGGGGGAATGGTGTGGCGATGATTATTTAAAGGATGGGGATGGCTATGGACATTTGAAGTTTAAAAATGCAGAGATATGGTTTGATGTAATATACAATGATTATGACAATGATGGCTTAACCTATTGGGAGGAAGTGCATGTATATGGCACAGACCCCACGAAAAGCGATTATGGAAAGGATTATGATAATGACGGCATTCCCATTGAATGGGAGGATAAGTATGGCTATAATCCCTTCGAGCCGGAAAATCACTCCATGGATTATGATAACGACGGCTTAAATGATTACGAGGAATATTACATGGAAGGAATGCTGGCAGACCCCTTTGCTAAAGACATCTTCATAGAAGTAGATTACATGCCCGGATATGAAATGTATGAAGAGAGCATTCAAATGCTCTATGACGCCTTTGCCAGACATAACATAACAATGCATATTGATGTGGATGAGAAACTGCCCTATATGGAAAGAGTGTATTATGGTGATGCTGTGGATTTTTACTGGGACTATTTTCTTCATGGAGATGTTAATAATCCGAGACATGGAATATTTCATTATCTCATCCTTGTTTCATATGGCTCTTCAAAAAGAGGGGGACATGTTTTCGTTGGTATGGATAACTGCGATTCCATCCTGCTGGCATGCCAGTATATAAATGACTGGCGTGTTGGGGATGCGAGAAAGGTGGCATATGCCAGTCTCTTCATGCATGAACTTGGTCATAGCCTGGGGATATTCGATGATACTTTTGGAGGAGTGGATAATGAAAGTTGCAATAATCCATGGCATAAGGGATACTGGATTTATGCCAATTACAAAAGTTGCATGAACTACAGATATGCTTTCCAGCAACTGGATTATTCTGATGGAAATCATGGAAGGAATGACTTTGACGACTGGGATAATATAGATTTAGCGTTCTTCAAAGATTCCTACTACTATCCCTGATTTTGAGGTAAAAGGGACCTGCAGCAGCATATAATGCAGTGGAAAGTAGAAGGATGACAACAAATTCTTTTATTCCACTCATGGCAAAAATTATTATTATCGCCGCAATAATTGCAAAATGTTTTTCTATTCTTGGGTATGGCAAAGGGGATATCATCAAAATTGAAAGGAGGATCATGGAAAAAATTATGGAATAGGGGGGAAAGGAAAGATAGGAAATGGTTACCAAAATTATGGCAGAGGCTGGTGTGGTTATTCCAATGAAAAAATTCTTTTTCCCCAGATGATACGCCACCAAATGGAGCATACCTGTGATAAGGAATAAGGCAGAGGAAAAAAGGAAGATGGGAGAGATGGTAACATCATAAACCACATATACAAAGAGAATGGGGGCAATCAGAAAAGACACTATATCAGAGAACTCATCCATATATCTGCCCAAATATCCTCCATACCTTCTTGCCATTATGCCATCCATTCCATCCGCCAGCACTGCAAGAAGAATAAAAATCATGGAGACATGCTTTTCTCCTTCGAGAATAAAAAATATGGAAAATAATCCGCATATCCCATTCATTATGGTGAATGAATCTGCAGGAGACAGTTTTTTAAGAATATATTTTTCTATCATAAAAATGCCGCGGGAGGGGATCGAACCCTCGACCTTGCGGTCTTCAGCCGCACGCTCTCCCAAACTGAGCTACCGCGGCACATCTTCCGCCAGTTCCTTTACCTTTCTTTCTATCTCTTCTATTGCTTTTCCAAGAGTATGCATGAAATTTTCTGTCTTTTCTGTAATTATCGCCCCATTGGCTGAAGGTTCTACCAGATGATGTGTTTCCAGAACTCGAAGGGAATATCTCACCTTGTGGGAAGGCAATCCCGTCTTTTCTGATAATTTTATTATGCCTATGGGTCCCTCTCTTTGTATGATTTTCAATATTTGAAGATGTCTTTTCACCACATCTATTTCGCCCATGAGTTTATCCATGAAGTTTTCTTCTGACACAATTGGTAATTCTTAAAGGTATAAAAAATGTTATGCTTTTATCCTTTCAACCTCTATTCTGCAGGGTGTAGGAAGTTTTGGTATGGCTCTTTTGAGGGCATTCCTTGCATTTTCTATATTCTCAGGTGTCGTCCATATGGATATTATTTTCTGTCCCTCTTTAACCTGTGCTGCTGTTCCAACCGGCTTCCCATAAGCCTTTCTCATACCCTGTGAGACTCTGTCTGCCCCTGCGCCTGTAGCCTGCTTGTTTTCTCTGACCACCACATGTGGATATACCCTTATTTTCATCCTGTAATTTGCCTTTCCCGCCATTTTCATTATGTGACGGTTCACTGAAATACGAACTGCTTCAAGGGCTCTGTGAAGAATATTGCATTTTTCCTTTGCTATGAGGGAAATCTCCACAGGAAATTCAGCAGTTAAATTGCCCAGGTCAAACTGACTTATTCTTGGATTGGGGACCCCTCCAATGTATTCCTTCCTCGTTGTAACCCTTCCTCTGATGTTTCTATACATCCTTGCAGGCTTTCGAGACATGAAGGTAGATGAGAATTTATTATATAAAGGTAATGGGATGCGTCATATTTTTGTTACACTCACCACTTTGTCCCCCTTATTTAGTCTCATGAGCCTCACTCCCATGGTATTTCTTCCCTGTCTTCTTATGTCTGCTGCCCTTATCCTCACCATCATCCCCTCCCTGCTTGATATGAGAATTTCATTTTCATCCTTTACTGCTATAACGTCCACCACCTTTCCATTCCTCTCATTGGTTTTTATGGTTATGACTCCCCTCGCCCCTCTCTTTGTTATTCTGTATTCATCAATGCTTGTCCTCTTTCCATATCCATTTTCAGTGACAGTGAGCAAATCTCCTTCCTTCGCAGATTCTATGGAAACAACTTCATCCTCCCTCAGCCTTATGCCCCTCACTCCCATGGCATTTCTTCCCATTTTTCTGAGTTGATTTTCATAAAACATACATGCATATCCATTTCTGGTGGAGAGCACCACTCTATCTCCTTCACCAATCATTCTAACGCCTGCAATTTCATCTCCCTCCCTCAACAGGGTTGCTCTTATGCCATTGGAACGAATGTTTTTCAGCAGCATGAGGGACATCTTTTTCACAATGCCCTTCTTGGTGGCAAAAATGAGGCTGGCATCGCTGAATTCCTTCACTGGCAGCACTTCCACAATTTCTTTTGTTGGCAACAGATTTATTAATGCCCTGCCCTTTGAATGCCTCCCTCCATGCGGAATTTCATATGCCTTTTTGGCAAACACCCTTCCATCTGAAGAGAAAAAGAGTAAATAATCATGGGTGGATGCCTTGACTATTTTGTATATGGTGTCCTCTTCTTTGGTTTTCATTCCTATCAAACCCTTTCCACCCCTTCTCTGACTTCTGTATTCATCAAGAGAAACTCTTTTTATGTATCCTCCTGATGTGAGAATTATAACCATGTCCTCTTCCTGTATCAAATCCTCTATATCTATGGATATCTCCCCTTCCTGTATTTCCGTCCTTCTTTCATCGCCATAGGTTTCCTTCAGATACTGCAACTCCTTCTTTATTATTCCATCCATTTCCTCCTGATCGGCAAGTATTCTTCTCAGTTCTTCAATCTCCTTTTCCTTCCCCTCCCTTTCCTTCTTCAATTGCTCAAATTCCATTGAAGTCAAAGACTGCAATCTCATGGAAAGTATTTCCTTAGCCTGCTTTTCAGAAAATTTAAACTTCTTTATCAGATTCTCTCCCGCTTCCTTCACATCTCTGGATTTCCTTATTGTATCTATCACCTCATCTATGTTCTCCAGTGCCTTTATGAATCCATCCAGGATGTGCTTCCTCTCCTCTGCTTTTTTGAGTAAAAACTGGCTTCTCCTCCTTATTATCTCCCTTCTATGACGTATATACTCTGCTATTATATCCTTTATATTGAGGAGACGGGGAACACCATCCACCAGCGCTATGCAATTTATCCCATATGTTCTCTCCATATTGGTATGTTTGAAAAGTTGATTTTGAACAATCTCTGGATAAAAATCCTTTTTTACGTAAATTACTATTCTCAAACCTTTCCTGTCTGACTCGTCCCTCAAATCAGAAATTCCTTTAAGGACCTCTTTCCTCACAAGTTCTGCAATATGCTTTATCAAATCCGCCTTATTTACCTGATAGGGCAATTCTGTCACCACAATTTTATTTCCTTCAATGCGCGTCCTTGCCCTTATCTTTATTCTCCCCTTTCCTGTCTTATAAGCCCTCAGTATATCCCATTTTCCAGATACTATTCCTCCTGTGGGAAAATCGGGTCCTTTTATATATTGAAGAATTTCCTCAACAGTGATATCAGGATTCTCTATGGTGGCTATTATGGCATCCACCACCTCATTGAGATTATGGGGCGGTATTTCAGTAGCCATTCCCACTGCTATGCCCGTGGAGCCGTTAAGTAAAAGATTCGGGAGGAGGGCGGGCAGAACAATCGGCTCTTTCAATGTGCCGTCAAAATTATCACGCCACTCCACCGTCTCCTTATCAATATCCTTCAGCAATTCCTCGCTTATTTTGCTCAATCTTGCTTCAGTATATCTCATGGCGGCGGGTGCGTCTCCATCAACACTTCCAAAATTTCCCTGCCCATCTATTAAAGGATATCTCATGGAAAATGACTGAGCCATTCTTACCAGAGCATCATAAATGGCTGCATCTCCATGAGGATGGAACTTACCAAGCACTTCCCCAACCACTCTCGCCGACTTTCTATGGGGCTTGTTATAATGCAATCCCATTTCTTTCATGGCATAAAGAATTCGGCGATGGACAGGCTTTAAACCATCCCTTACATCTGGAAGGGCTCTGCCAACAATTACACTCATGGAATAATCGAGATAGGAGGTTTTCATCTCCTCCTCTATGTACCTCGGCAAAACATTTTCAGATATCAAGGTTCACAACCTCCTTCGCATGTTTCCTTATAAATTCTCTCCTTTCATCAACATTTTTGCCCATCAAAATGGTGAATAATTTATCAGCCTCTATTGCATCTTCGATTTCCACCCTTTTTAGTATTCTCCTGTCAGGATTCATTGTCGTCTCCCATAACTGCTCGGGATTCATCTCTCCCAACCCCTTGTAGCGCTGTATGGTAGCCCCATCTTCTGCAATCCTCTTCATCTCCTCATCACTATATGCATAGTATTCTTTTTTGCCCTTCTTTATCCTGTAAAGGGGTGGCTGTGCTATGTAAACATAACCATTTTGAATTAACGGCTTCATATATCTGAAGAAAAAGGTGAGAAGTAAAGTTCTTATGTGTGCCCCATCCACGTCGGCATCTGTCATTATTATTATCTTGTGATAGTTTGCTTTCCTTATGTCAAACTCGTCCCCTATACCTGTGCCAATGGAAGCAATTATCGCCTTGATTTCATCATTCTCCAGGATTTTATCAAAACTTGCCTTCTCCACATTAAGTATCTTTCCCTTTAAAGGCAGAATTGCCTGCGTCTCCCTGTTCCGCCCCTGCTTGGCAGAGCCGCCAGCGGAATCGCCCTCCACAATAAATAATTCACATTTTTTGGGGTCGCTGGAAGTGCAGTCAGCGAGTTTTCCTGGAAGGGCAATGGATTCAAGATAACTCTTTTTTCTCACCAGTTCCCTTGCCTTTCTTGCTGCATCCCTTGCCTTCGCCGCCTGCATTGCCTTGTCGATTATGGTTTTTGCCACCTGCGGGTTTTCTTCGAGATAGATGGAGAGTTTGTCATACACAATCGTTTCCACTATGCCCTTCACTTCTGAATTGCCGAGTTTTGTTTTTGTCTGCCCCTCAAACTGGGGGTCTGGAACCTTGCATGAGACTATGGCGGTGAGTCCTTCCCTCACGTCCTCTCCTCCGAGAGATTCATTGTTTTTGAATATGTTCTTTCTCCCATATTCATTGAGCACACGGGTGAGGGCGGACTTGAAGCCAGAAAGGTGTGTTCCTCCTTCCCTTGTATTTATGTTATTGACAAAGGTGAATATGTTTTCGGTGTAGCCATCTGTATACTGCAATGCTATTTCCACCTGCACCCCATCCTTTTCTCCAAAAAGATATACAACATCATGCAATGGATTTCTGCTCTTGTTTATATATCTAACAAATTCCTCTATCCCTCCTTCATAATGGAATTCATCTTCCCTCCCGCTTTTTCTGTCCACAAGCCTTACCTTCAACCCTTTATTCAGGAAGGCAATTTCCTGCAGTCTTTTCCTCAATATATTATAATCAAAGGTCTTACCTCCAAAAATCTCATCATCCGGCATGAAGGTTATGGTTGTGCCTGTTTCATTTGCGTCTCCCACTATTTCAACAGGGCTTACCGGCTTGCCCCTCTCATATCTCTGCCTGTATATTTTGCCCTCTCTTTTCACCTCCGCCACAAGCCATTTTGAAAGGGCGTTGACGACGGAAACGCCAACTCCATGCAATCCTCCCGCCACTTTATATGCCCCGCTCTCAAATTTTCCTCCTGCATGAAGTTTTGTCATAACAACTTCCAAGCCAGAGATTCCAAACTCTTCATGGGTTTCAACGGGAATACCTCTTCCATTATCTATAACAGTAATGCTCCCATCTTCATTTATTATAACATCTATTCTGTTGCAGTAGCCAGCCAGCGCTTCATCAACGGAATTATCCACCACCTCCTCCACCAGATGATGCAATCCACGCTCATCCGTGGAGCCTATATACATGGCGGGCCTTTTGCGAACTGCTTCTAAGCCCTCCAGTACTTTAATCTTATCTACTCCATATTCGTTACTCATTTTCTAAAAAATTAGTGGAAGATTTTTTTTGCTTCTCCTTTCTTATGCTCTTCCATATGTCCTGCTTCCATTTTATTCCAGCAATTCTCACAATATAACTTACCACATATGGGGCATTCATAAACCATACCTTTATAATTCGGGTCAAGCATATTTATTCCACATACACTGCAGGATGTTTCTTCCTTGTAGGTTTCTCTACATTCCTTACACACCACCACATCTGGAGTGAGTAGATTTCTTATCTTTTCCCTTCTGATTTCGTCCTCATTCATTTTATTCCCCATCCAAAATCAATTGGGGCATATAAAGTTTATTGTATGCACTCCTTTTAAAGTGAAATCCGAGAGTATGAAATAAGGACAGGGAAATCCCATTTCAGGAAATAGGATGTAAAGGGCATGATTTGGCTTATCGCCTTCCCATTAAGATGCTCCAGAAAATTATTTTTGTATTACTCCCATAACGATTTAAAGGCCACATAAATGGAAATGGAAATTTCTCATATATGCCACCATTTCCATGTTTCATGAAAAAAGAAGCATACAAAATTATAAAAATACAGACCCCAAGACCATAATATAAATATCCCTTCATATTTTATCTCCATGATTTCAAAGCCCCGTGGCACAAGAGATTTCGCTCCAGAAGAAATGAGAAAAAGGAGGTGGCTTGAGAAAAAAATGATGGAAGTTTTTGAGAAATATGGGTATGAGGAGATTGCCACCCCCACCTTTGAACATCTTGATTTGTTCACTCTCAAGTCAGGGGAAGGAGTGATAGAGGAAACCTATGCCTTTGAGGATAAATCAGGAAGAAAACTTGCTCTCCGCCCTGAACTCACCGCTCCTGTCATGCGTTTTTATGTGGAAAAATTTCAGATGGAGACAAAGCCATTGAAATTCTATTATTTCGGAAACTGCTTCAGATATGACAGACCCCAGAAAGGGAGATACAGAGAATTCTGGCAGTTTGGATGCGAGATGATAGGAAGCGACAACCCTGAGGCAATTGCTGAACTTATATCCCTTGCCCATTCTGTATTGAAGGAAAGTGGATTGAAGAATTTAATAGTGAGGATTGGCAACCTTGATATCCTGCGAAGATTCCTGGATGGGATAGGGGCAAGAGATGCGGAGATAATGCGTCTGATAGACAAAAAGGATTTTGATGAACTCGAAAGAAGAATGGGAAAAGAGGATTTCAAAAAATTCATGAAATTCATAGAAGAAAAAAATCTGGAATCCATTGAATTCGAAGAGGCGGAAAGAATGAGGGAAATCCTTTCATATCTCGAGGAATTTTCTGTGCCATACAACATAGATTTATCCATAGCAAGGGGACTGGACTATTACATTGGAACAGTCTTTGAAATTGATGCCCCCCGCCTGGGGGCGGAGAAGCAGTTATGTGGAGGAGGAGAATACAATCTTGTCCCCATTCTTGGAGGGAAAAAGATAGCAACATCTGGCTTTGCCATTGGATTTGATAGAACACTTCTTGCTCTTGAGATGGAAGGTTTTGAATTTGGAGAGGATGGGGGAAAGATTTACGTGGCATACATGGAAGGAATGTTGAAGGGGGCAATAAAAGTGGCAAAGATGCTGAGAAAGGAGGGGATAAAAACAGAAATGGACATAATGAGGAGAAATATAAGAAAATCACTGGATTACGCCAATAAGAAAGGAATAAAGCACGTTGTCATAGTGGCACCAGATGAATGGAAGGAGGGAATGATTCTTCTCAAAAACATGGAAACAGGAGAGCAGAAGAAGATAAAAATGGAGGAGATTGTAGAAAAACTTTCATAATGTTTTCATGCATGAACATGTGTCCCAGCCTTTCCTTCTAAAGCAATCCATGCATTTTCTATGGATGTTATTATTGCCTCCTTCCCTCCATTTTTTATGAATTCAATGGCTGCCTCCACCTTTGGTCCCATAGAGCCCTGGGGAAAATGCCCCTCTGAATAATATCTTTCCATTTCTTCCACATTAACATCCATTAACCTTTCCTGATTTCTCTTTCCATAGTTTATGTAGATGTTTTCCACATCAGTGATTATTAGAAGTATATCTGCCCCGATTTCATTCGCCAGTTTCTGGGATGCCAAATCTTTATCTATTACTGCATCCACGCCTTTAAGGGAATCTCCTTTTTTAACCACGGGAATTCCTCCGCCTCCTGCTGCTATCACCACTATCCTTTCCTCCATTATCTTTTTTATTGTATCAGATTCAACTATAGAGAGAGGTTTTGGAGAGGGCACGAGAATACGCCATCCTCCCTCCACCTTCCCCATGGTATACTGTTTTTTCAATTTCTCCGCCTCCTCATCTGAATATACAGGACCAACAGGCTTTGTTGGATTTTTGAAACCCTCATCATCTTCACTCACAACAACCTGAGTTATTATGGTTGCCACCTCCCTCCTTATACCCTGCCTCCTGAATTCATTGAGGAGGCATTGCTGTATTATATATCCAATTTCTCCCTGGGTGAGGGCACCGAGAACATGGAGCGGCATTGGAGGGGTAACATTTATTGCCTCCTTTTGCTGGAGGAGAAGGGCACCCACCTGCGGTCCATTACCATGGGTTATACATATATGCCACCCATTTTTTATCATCTTTGCAATGGATTTTGCGGTCTTTTCCATTTCAGAAAACTGCTTTGTTATCTCCGCCTCCCTTTTCTTTCCTGTGAGAGCATTTCCGCCAAGAGCCACTATTGCTTTCATAAAGTTAATATCGTGCATATATAAAAACTTCCATTTAAATATTGAAATTCATATGAGTTAAAATATGAGATTGTGGTAAAATGAATAACCATTTTTACATTATTATAACTGATAGAGAAGCAAAATATCTACCTATGCCATCTTCATTTGTTTCACAGAGTGAAAAAAGACAACAACTATTTAAGCAATGGGCTTTATAATTGCTGGAAATGTGGAGAAGGAAAATAGAAAGAATAGGGGAAAGGGCGATAGAAACAGAGTTTGCCCGCCAGGTTATAAGCCATATAAAGAACAACAGATTATTTCAGATTATTCAGAGGGAGATGGAGAGAATCCTGGCAAAAAAAATGATGGAAGAGATAAAAAAATATCCCATTCCCCAGCATATTGCCATAATAATGGATGGTAACAGAAGATACGCCATGGAGCAGGGAATGCCTCCCTATCAGGGGCACGAAATGGGAAAGGATAAACTGAAGGATGTAATAAAATGGTGTCATGAAGTGGGTATAAAAATTTTAACGGTATTTGCCTTTTCCACCGATAATTTTAAAAGACCAAAAGAAGAAGTTGACCACCTCATGAAACTGTTTGAACAGGATTTGAAAAGAATGGCAGAGGATAAAAGAATAAAGGAAAATGAGGTGAGGGTAAAGGTGATTGGAGAAATAGATTTACTGCCTGATAAAGTAAAAAATGCAGCCCTGGAATTGATGAAGAAAACTGAAAATTATGATAAATACTACTTCAACATCGCCATAGGTTATGGAGGGAGGGAGGAAATAGTGGAGGCAATAAAGAAAATAGGTATGGATATTGAAAGAGGAAATTTGAAGCCAGAGGAAATAGATAAGGAGATAGTTTCCTCCTACCTGTATACGTCGGATCTCCCCTTTCCCGATCCCGATCTTGTTTTAAGAACATCAGGAGAGGAGAGGGTGTCCAATTTTCTTCTCTGGCAACTTGCCTACTCCGAATTATATTTTGCGGATGTTTACTGGCCCTCTTTCAGGAAAACAGATTTTTTAAAGGCGATCCAGTCATATCAGAGGAGGCAGAGGAGATATGGGAAGTAGGGTGGCACAACTAACGTTTCTCGCAGGCATAATAATGCTTCTCCTTGCCCTTATTACAGGAGAGGGTAAAGGAGGTATCTTTATCATATTTCCCTTTTTTTATGGCTCGGGAATTTTCAGTATGGCGGGCATGCTCTTAATTTTCCTCTCTCTTGCCCTCTTCATTTTTTCTTTTCCCGAGAGAATGCTAAAGGAAAATGACATTCCAGAAATGGAAAAAGAAAGGAGAGCAGGGGGAATAATATTCATAGGTCCTATACCCATAATTTTTTCCACCGATGAAAGCATGGGAAAAACACTTGTTATAATATCAATGTTGATAATTCTCTTTCTTTTAATCTTCCTCCTGCTTTATTAAGCAACCCTTCCCATCCTGAATGCTCCAGTAAGTCTTATTTCCTCTCCCTCAAGCAGATAATCAATCCAGTGACGGGATATGACCTCTCCACATCCCTGAACACGTAATTGAAACCTCGCCCCTTCTTCCTTCATTTCTATAACTCCGTCCATGAGATGCTTTATTGTCTGCACCTCTATTTCCTCATGCATTCCTCTTGTCATGCTGAACATGGAAGTGGCGTTGCTTCTTTTGCACATCCCGCTGAGAACCTGCAGAAATCTGAATACAGCCTTTGCATCAGAATAAACAATAAGGGTGGAAAGAGAATCAAAAATGATTCTGTATTTTGTTTCTTCCTTCTTGATTATTTGAATTATGGACGATGCTATTCTCTCCCTGTTTATGGGACTGTCCACAAATGTCGCCCATTCACTCTCCTCCTGCAGTTCCACACTGGGCGAATAAACATCTATATACCTTATTTTCCCATCCCTTTCATATTCCTCATATTTTTTATCCAGTTTCAGCATCTCTTCCTTCATATCTTTAAATGATTTATCTGTAAGAATAAAAACCACATTTTCTCCTTCCTGCAATCCAGAAAGAGCAAAACGCTTGAGTATTATCTCCTTTCCTATAAAAGGCGGGGAATAAACCAGAACATTGCTTTTCAAAGGTATCCCACCTTTCAGAAGTTCATCCAGCCTCTCAATTCCTGTTTTAGCCAGCATTTAAACACTCCAGAATTTTTTCCACCATTCTTTCAAATGCCTCATATACACCCCTTCTTTCTGTTGCAACCGTTTCCACCACCTCCATATCCATGCCAAATCTTGCCTTTATTTCCTCCCTTCTCAGCGCGCCCGGCATGTCCTGCTTGTTGGCAACAATTACGCATGGCACACCAGAAAATTTTTCCAGCATTTTTTTAGCAAACTCAAATTCATTTGGCTTGGTGGAATCCACAACCAGAAATACCCCCATGGAGGAGGCGCCGAGTTTATCAAGTAATGGAAGAAATCTTTCCTGCCCCGGTATGCCGAAAATCTCTGCCCTGTATCCCTTATAATCGGCGGTGGCATGTTCCACGCCAACGGTTGCCCCCATCCTTTCTATGGGAGTAAAACTCTTGGATATGGATTTTATAAAGGTTGTTTTTCCCGCCTGAAAAGGACCGATAACACTTATTTTTGGAATATATATACGGACTCCATCAGGTTTGAAAATTTTGAAATCGATTTTCTTGCCCTCATTTTCGTTCCAGTCAATTTTTTTGATTTCCATCCTCTGTCTTACACCAACATCCTCAACCATGCTCACCTCAATTATTGCATTGAATAATCTCTTTATCATGTAAAGCAATGCTTCTTTATAGGGCCATGAAATGAAGTTGTAGATGGTGGCAAATCCTGCCGAGCCAGCGTCCTTGTTTATCCTTTCTATACCTTCAAGCGCATCTCTCTCTCCACACATATCAAGGAGGTTGGAAAGAGAATCAAATACTATTATTCCTCCTCCATTCTTTTCAATTATTTCCAGAATAACATCTTCATAACTCCTTATATCATGGGGTTCTTCCACCACATATTTTTCTTGGGTTGGAGCGCCCACCAGAGAGGAATAGCCGTCTACCACTGTAAGATTGTCATATCTCTTCCTATCCCAGTTGAATTCGCTGAATTTTCTTTCCACATTCTTTGGAGAACTTTCAGATACTACATATATTCCCTTCCTTCCCATTTCAAGATTATGATGAAGAATATGTATGGCGATATCACTCTCCTCAACACCAGGCTCAATGCGGAAAACAATGGACTTTCCGGGAGGTATACCTCCCAGATATTCATCCAGTTTTGGTATACCAGTTTCAATCATTTTTTCTCCCGCAATACTTTCTCCACCCTCTTTGCACCCTCTGCCAGCACATCATCCAGCTTACCAACGTCTCCTTTTGTTACAAGTGCTAAAAGAGCGAAAGGACCTGCCCCCATTGCTATTATCTTCCTCCCCTTCCCTTCCACAATGACTCTTTTTGGCACACCCCCGCCCACTTCATCCATCGCCACTTCAGCAGAACTGAGAAGGGTTGCAAGCATGGCGGCAAATGCCTCAGCATGAATTTCCTGCATATCGGAATATATCAGGAGCCCATCTCTTGAAACTATACATCCCCCCTCAACATCCCTTCCCGATTTCATATCAGTCAATATCTTTTTGTATATATCCTCCTTCATGATACCAGTTTAATAGAAAAAAGGTAATAAAACTTTCTAAAAATTTATTTCGATGCTCTCGCCATTCAACTTTCATTTTCTTCATGTATCAATTATTCATGCCCTGTATTATTCTTCCTTCCTTGATATGTAATAAATTCCCCCTGCCAGAGATAATATGCCCAAAATCTGGAATGAGGTTATATTTTCATGCAGAATAAGGAAACCCAGCACAGCGGCGAAAAAGGGGGCAGAGAGTTCCATGGCGGAAACCTGTGCTGCCTTCAGGCGGCGCAATCCTTCATAATAGAGGATTGTTCCAGTGCCGACTATGAAGCCAGTCATGATTTGGTAAATATTTGATATAATAAAGGCTGAGGTGGAAACAGTGTATATGAGAAATAAAAGGGAGGAGATGAAGAAGCGGTAGAATGCTGTTACCCCTCCATCAATGGAATGGAGATATTTTCTTGCCACCAGTGCTGTTGTTGCCCATGATATGGTGGCAATGAGAACCATGGCATCTCCTGTTGTGCCTATGCGGAAGGACAATAGATTTTCAGGGGTTTTTGTTGTCACCATTATGCCCGAGAGAATCATGAAAAATATTCCTCCATAGTCATAGGAGGTGAGTTTCTCTCTCAGAATAATAAAACCGAGGAGGATTATGAAGATGGGTTGCATATGCCCTATTATAACGGCATTCACCACCGGAATTCTGGAGATGGCATAGAAATATAACAGGTCTGCAAATATTGTGCCCATGATGGCAATATAGATTATGGGAGGAAGATATCTTCTTTCCAGTTTCAGTTTTTTGTTTCTTACTGCCACATAAAAAAAGGCGATGACACAGGCAAAAACAGCCCTTACTGCCGATGTATGTAAAAAATCTGAATTCTCATAGGCAATTTTTGCCGCCACAGGCTCCATAGCCCACATTACACTAGCAAAAAGTATGCACAAAATGCCGAGATTTTTACGATTTTTTAATATACTATTCCACGATGAAGTTTTCATCCAGTTTGTTATCACTTGCCAGTAAAAATTCCTTGCTCATGTGTAAGGCATCGACAGGACACACATCATTGCACTGGCTGCAGAATATGCATCTCCCTATATATATCCTTATCTTCTTTTCCTCCTCTTTGAACTCTATGGCTTTTGCAGGACATACCTTTATGCACATTCTGCACCCTATGCATTTTTCTCTGTCATATGTTATTTTACCTCTGAAATCTTCAGGCACTT
>CAZTWM010000002.1:0-20175 GCA_964617935.1 uncultured Thermoplasmatales archaeon
AGTTCTTCCGTATCCTTTTTTGCTGAAAGCAGTACACCATCCACATTCCTAAATCCTTCCATGCCATATAAACTTTCCAGTGGAAATGAAGGGGGGTGGGTCATGCAAAATGAATGGCTGATGGAATGAGGTTTTTGAAATTCACTACAATTGCCTTTGCAGGGTCGGGCATGAAATTCATCATTTTCTGATACTCTGTCTGAGATTGCCATGCAGATGCGTTTATGAGAAGAACGTTGCGATATGATTCCACAGACGTAACATGCACATGCCCTGTTACAAATATATCAGGTATTAAATCAATCACCATATAATCTTCCTTTTCAGGGGCAAGCGAAGAAACACCACCGTATATGGGCGCCATATGCCTCCTTTTCAACATCTCTTTCATTATTTTGGTCGGTTGATTCTGATTCATTCCTGGTATATATGTGGCAAAATCCTGTATGGATTGCCCATGGTATGAAAGAACAACCACTCCATCCATTTCCAGATAACATGGATTGCCAACAAAAGTAATATTCAAATGGGAAAAAATATCCTTTATCTCCCTTTCAAAAGATGGCTGAGGGAGGGCGGGGCGGACGGCATCGTGGTTGCCAGGCTGCATCACTATTTTTATATTTTCAGGAATATCTTCAAGTTTTTTTGCAAGTTCTTCATATTGCTCATAAACATCCTCTATGGAAAGGTCTTCTTCCTGCCCGGGGTATATTCCTACGCCATCTATATCATCTCCTGATATTACCAAATACCTTGTCTTTTCAGCAACCTTTTTCTGTCTTTCATTTCCATTCTCTCCTTTAATCCATTTTATGAATTCTCTCCATTCTCTCTCCAGAAAATTCTTGCTTCCTACATGGAGGTCAGAGATGAAAACCACATAGAATTCATCTGCAGAAAAATTTTTTTTCTTTTCCACAGAAATTTCAGGACGCACAATGGCGGTGGCAAACAAAACATCCCCCTTCCTCCTTCCTATAACGCCCACCACCTCATCATTCACCACCACTGGGTCCACATTTCTCGGAACATACACTCTTATTGAATCCTCATAATCTTCCAGTTCAATAAATATGCCATTTTTTGAGGTTTTTACTTCCCTCACCATACCAATTGTTTTCACTTCCTCATTCATCTTTTTAACTTTCTTTATGGGCATGGCATATCTCATTTCCTGTCTTTTTTTCAGAAGAGAACCAATTTTATTGAATCTATCACCAAAAAGGGTGACAAAATCATCTATCTTTCCCTCACATGTGCTATTGCCTGTAACATCTTTAATGATTTTCATCCCCTCCGTCTTTTCCCCTTCTTCAAATTTAACAACCTTTATCTCTTCCCTTCCTCCTTTTTTACCCTCTCCAAAAAAATCCTTTAACATTTCAACAGAAATTATAAATGGCTTTTTTTCCAACCCTCTCAAAAATTCTTTACATACCTCTATACCTCCCATGGAAGTTAAAAAATCCACCGCCTCGGGCTGTATAAGAATGCCCTCCTTTTGAAAGAAATCCACCACCCTTTTCCTCAAATCCATTTTAGCCGGCATGGACATGCCCCGGGTGGACACCTCCAGTAAATGGCGATTTCCCCGGCACCTTCCTCAGCTCCGCGACCCCCTGAGCACCGGCAGTTTCCGGCTGAGCCGCTCCCTTCCGGGCCTAACTCCTTGACCGGAACAAAGAAGGGACTGCCAGCCCTCCAACTGGCGAACCCTTCACCTCCAGTCCCAGGGGACGAAACTTCATTGTCCGGCATCGGATCGCCACCTGCTGGAGGCGCCGCCCCAGCGGCTTCGGCTCCGGCTAAGACGATTTCCGGTTACAGGGGACGCCTGACCCCCCAGCCTAGTCCATGCCATTAGCCAAATTCCAAAAGTATGTTGTGTTAATAAATTTATGGCTTTCTCAGCAGAAGGAACTGACACCTGAAAAGGCGGTAGATTATCCATCCCATGGAAGCCACCTGGAATGCCACATCTCTTGCAAGATGCCATAAAGCATTGCCATATTCATTTATGTGAGATGAGCCGAATGCCCTGTAATAGCCAGCCCAGAATGCATCCTTTGCCATATAAACTGTTGCCACTGCAAATATGACAATAACTATGATATCAAGATAAAATAACCATCTCTGCCAGTATTTTTCCATGGAGAAAAATTACGAGGGGATATAAAAGTTTGTATGTTTTTCTTTTCCCTTTTCTGATTGTCTGAGTTTATGATTACAAAATTTGGAATTGGATGGACAAATCCTTTGCCTTTCATTCCACATTATACCCTTCAGAATGCTTAAAATGAGGTGTATGTTTCTATTTAATGATTGTTACCGCTGCCATTATGTTAAAAGATGGAAGGGTGTTGATTGCCAAAAGGAAGGAGGGGAAATGGGAATTTCCTGGAGGGAAGGTGGAGAAGGGAGAAAGTGCGGAGGAGTGTGTGAAAAGGGAATTGAAGGAAGAGATGGGCATTGAGGTAAAGAAAATAAAATTTTTTGTGAAGGCAAGGGATGAGGAAAATGGAATAGAATTGAGGGTTTTTCTTGTGAAGTTTGAAGGAAATCTGATGGCTAAGGAACATGAAGAAATAAAGTGGGTTGGAATGAGGGAAATATTTAATTATGATTTTATGAATGCCGACAGAAAGGTGATAAAGGAACTGAAAAAAAGATGGGATGAAGTAAAAACTTGGTAAATATTTTGTAAGATTTTGAAAAACTTCTTTTAAATCTTTTTAGAAATTTATATTAATGGAATGCTGATTCAAAAAATCTGTGATAAGAATAGGACCTGCTGGCATTCCTTTGTCATGTAAGGAAAGAACAAATGTGGATGGTATAATTTATACAAGGTGTTTGGGGCTCTCAGCCATGGAAATAAGGTTTGCACGTGGCTTCATAAGCGAGGAGGAGGCGAAGGAAATAAAGAAGGCGGCAAGGAAATGCAACGTCGCCATCTATGTTCATGCCCCCTATTACATAAATCTGGCAGGAAATAAAAGGAATGTGGAGATGGGAATGGAAAAAATTGAAAGAACCATGAAACTGGCAAAACTTATGGGTGCAAGAATCGCAACAACACATCTCGGTTTTTATGGCAAACTCTCAAAGAAAGAAACAATGAGGAGAATAGTCAAAAATCTGAGGGATATAAGAAATAGGGTTAAAAAGAACGGGATAGAGGTTCCCATTGGTCTCGAAACCATGGGTAAAAAGGAAGTTTTTGGGAGTATAGAGGAAATCGTGGAGGTTTGTAAGCGGGTTAAAGGAACTGTTCCTGTGCTGGATATTGCCCATATTCATGCCAGAGGAATGGGATGTTTGAAGGAGAAGGAAGATATTCAAAAAATATTTGATATGCTCCGCCCCCTCAACCTCAATCATTATCTCATTCATCTGACGGGAGTGAAATATGGCGGCGGAGGGGAGAAATATCATGTTCCATTGAAAAAGAGCGACCTTCCTGTAACAAAACTTATGGAAGTGATAATAGAGGGCGACTACGACGTTTCCATAATTTCAGAATCGCCTGTTGTGGAGCATGATGCCGTATATGCCCAGATATTGCTGGACAGGGCAATGGAAATGGTAAAATGAAATTTAAAGATTCTATCGAACATATTCAGAAGCAGGTGGATGCAATTCTTAATACAATAGATGAGAAAAAGATAAAAAAAGCAGTGAAACTTTTTTTCGAGGCAAACAATATTTTTGTATATGGTGCGGGCAGAAGCGGTTTGGTTGCCAAGGCATTTGCCATACGCCTTGTTCATCTCGGCTTCCCCACTTTTGTGGTTGGCGAAACAATAACCAGGCCTGTCAAAAAAGATGACCTCGTTGTCCTTGTATCCGGCTCGGGAGAAACAATTCCTGTTGCCATGACAGCAGAAATTGCAAGGAGGCTGGGGGCAAAAATAATATCCATTACAGCCAATCCCGATTCCCATATTGCTCGATTTGCTGACCTTCCAATAATTTTAAAAGTCAATGAAAAGGACGCCAGCCTTGCCCCTCTGGGCACCATTTTTGAAGCATCTGCCTGGGTTTTTCTTGATGGGCTGGTGGCGGAGTTGATGGCTGAAAAGAAAGAAGATGAGGAGAGCATGAAAAGAAGGCATGCCACCCTTGAATGATTTATGATATAAAGGAGGAAGTCCATGGGGGTAATGAAGGCGGGGAAATCTGCAGCATTTCCTTCCATTCATCATCTGTAAGACGTTCTTCCAGTGGTTGCTTAAATTCATAATAACTCATTACAGGACCTGCACCGGCATAAATCCCATGGGATGTTGGATATGCAACTATTATTAAATTCAGATAACCCACACCTTCTTCCAGACATTGCATTGTATTGGCATCTGTATGTACATCTGCCACCATCACACTTGTCTTTGCCTCCTTGTTTAATCCAGAAAGAGTGGTATTCAAATCATCCACAAAATTGGCAAGGAATTCACCATCTCTTTCATCCAGTTCCTTCCCCTCCAGTTCCTTTATGCTGATATCAAGAATTCTCTCTATGATATTCTGGAGGGAGAGGAGTCGAGTTGTCTCGCTCTCATTTATTGCATGGAATCCTTGAAGCCCATTGATTGTCATATTCACTAAGGCTTTGAGCCGCAAATAAAATTGGGGCAATGGCTCCACATACCCTTCTGTAGGAAGTGGCATGGAGGTAAGGCGGGGTGTATAACTCTGTTTGGCATATAATATGGTGTCATGTCTCAATTCACTCCATGATGCCAGGGCTGTATTCAATTCCCTGTCCTTCCATGCTTCGGTATGCATGAATGCGGGGTATATGTTATCCACATCCACAAGAAGTGCTTTCAGCGAATAAAGCCAGCTCCAGTAGAGATTGCGGTTCCACTGGCTGACATTCATTTTTTCGAATTCCTCTCTCAGCATTTCCATCTGTTTCATATAACTTGTATTTTCCCCGGCATACTCCATATCTCCTTCTTCCTCAAGAATCTCCAGTGCCCTTTCAGAACCCAGAACAGCCATAACATCCAAGCCACGGGGGAAGCATCTCGCCCAGCCCCCCATAGTGTATTCTAATGTGAAGGGCTCCTCCTCTTTTGATACACTCCCATTATACATCCCCACTGCAGGAGATATGAGTTGTTGAAAAATGTAGGAATCGGGCACATACCTCTGTCCCATGAAATGCATTCCCTTGGTTTTATTCAATAATTCCTCCATCTTTTCTTTGGTGAACGGAGGTGAGATGGCGAAGTTGCCCACTCCTCCATATATGGCAGGGTTTCTCAATTCCAGAAGTTTGTTTTGCAACAATGCGAAATTGTCGTTATTGAGGAGAAGTGTGATGGTGAAATTTTTTCCAAATAAATCCATTATATTCTCAAAATATTCATAGGGGGTGAGGTCATCTGCAGTGCCAACAAAAAAGGAAGTGATGGCATACATCCTCTCCCATATCTCAGATATGTTTATCCCATCCATCCTCAATGAATAGAGATTCCATGATATGAGTGCTGCCTGGAGGGTGGATATGCGGGCATCTTCCTCATTTACGATGCATCCCTTCCCTCCTTTAAGTAAAAAAGCCATCCTTCCATACCACATCATGGTTTTGAAATATTTCTGCAATTTTTCCGACTGGGTGTAATGCCCCCGGGGCACATACTGGGAATAATCCTCCTCATAGTGAAATATGCTGCTCATTCCAAACCCTTCATGCTTTTCTATCTTTTCTGTTTCCTCATTCACCATCTTTTTCGCATAATCTGGCATCTCTACCTTTTCTCCAAGCAGTTTTAAAGCAACAGCAAAATATGCCACATTCCTTCTGCCCGCCTCCTTCAGCATTTCATCATTAAAGGACGAGTAATCAATAAGAGACTGTTCATATAATGCCCTGCTCATCTTTACCAAAGAATCAAAAAAGTCCCTCTCCTCTATATTTTTGAGAATTTCATTGAAATGGATATGGTAAAGGTGGAGGAGGGTGTCGGAGGTTACAAAAATTGGAATTCCCTTTGCTTTCATTTCCTGATAAATATTGCTGAAATCATCCTCTTTTTTGTAATTTATAACAACAAAACCATTCTTTTCCAGCATTTCCATTGCATTTTTTGTGAGATTTAATTCTTCCTTCACCAGATCAAGATTCTTTACATCATTGTCATTCAAGGGAAGAATGTATGAAATGCCATTGCCCTTTATTTCTATGCCCTCATGAGAATAATATGAGGAAAATGCATATTTTGGATTTTCTGAATGGGATGAAATTTCTGGAGGAATCTTTGTAAGTCCTCCTTCCTTAATACATCCTGCCAGGAGCATGGAAACAACCAGAAATATGGATATAATGCCTTTCTTCATGATAACTCTATATTAAAGGTGTTTAATAAATTTTGTAAAATGTTAACAATTTGTTTAATGACATGAAAGAATTTTGAAAATTATGGCTTCTTTTCTACATGATAAAATATTCCTCATCAATATATTTTTATACTTCCATATAATTGGGAGACATGCGTGATATGGAGATATATAACTATGAACATCTGCTCAACAGAGCCATGGAATCACTCCCAGAGAATGTGGTGGTGAAAGAGCGTTTTGAAATGCCCAAGGGAGTGATATTTTATGAAGGTAATACCACCATACTCAGAAATCTTGCAGATATCGCATCCAGGGTGAATAGAGAGGCAGACCAGATATTCAAATATCTTCTGAAAGAACTGGGTACTGCTGGGGAGGTGGATGGTGAAAGGGCGGTTTTTCAGGGGAAAATTCCTCCAACTAAGGTTCAGGAAAGAATAGAGAGATATGTGAATAGATATGTTCTGTGCAGGGAATGTGGGAGACCCGATACAAAACTTATAAAAAAGAACAGAACTTTAATGCTGAAATGCGAGGCATGTGGCGCCATCCATCCCGTTGGAAGCAAGGGCAGAAAAACCACTTAGTTATGCCATGTCCACAGGTTATGGGCTAAAAAATTCCATATGAAGGCGGCGGCAATCCCCACAATATTTGCCTTTAATGGATTGATTAAAAATACACGTGACAGGAAAATGAGAATGAAGAAATTTATGAGCAATCCCACCACACTCGCCAGATTATATTTTCCCATCCTATATATGAAAGCCTTTACACCCTTTTCCCCTCTATCCTTAAAAGTCCATACTTCGTTTAAAACGAAGGAAGAAAGGATACCTGCTTCTATACTCAAAATGCTGGATATGATGAGATGAATTCCATAGAAGAGGAAAAGCCACAATAAAAATTCATTCAGGAGTATGCTGAGCACTCCAACAATTCCAAATTTAAAAAATCTTGCTATTTCACCATGTTCCCATGCTATTCTCAGGAGATGGGCGGAATAGGCGGAATAATTTCCATTGAATCTTGAATCGCCCCTAAAATCCACAGGCATTTCTTCCACTCTGCCATAATCTCCCTTTGCCAGTATTTCAAGGAGGATTTTACATCCGACAGGGTGTAAATCTGCATTTCTCACCACATCTCTTTTTACAAGAAATATTTCTGAAAGTGGATCAGCAGACATTCTGCTGCATGGTAAAAGCAGATTCACCATCATTTTTGCCATCTGCGACCTTTCCTTCCTTTTTCCGACAACAATATCTGCTCCTTTATTGGCGATGGAAACCATCTTTTTTATCACACGATTTACATTTTTCAGTCCATGATTCAGAAATATTATGTAATCTCCTTTACTTTCCTTTATACATTTTATCAGTGATGCCGCAAGATTTTCATCATCAACAAATTTCACTCCATATTTTTTCAAATTTCTGTTGGGTTTACCAGCCACAAGTATTTCATACTCCTCTCCCAAATTTTCAATAATACTGGGAAGATTCTGTCCATAGGAAAAAATTAAAGAAATCATACTCTCTTTACCTTTAGTGTCAGCCTTTCCTGCTCCACCACCATTATCTCTTCCCCTTCCTTTATCTCCTCTTCTGCCACCGCCTTCCATATTTTGCCCTCCACCTTCACCTGCCCCCTGGGGTTTATATCCGTTAATGCCATGCCTCTTTTACCCACCATCTCCTTTTCTCCGATTCTTGGTTTTTTCCTCCTTGTTTTCATAGCCATGGCAACGGCATAGGAGAAGAATACTGTAACGACCACAGCAACGACAATGCTTGCTATTCTGAAGGACGTATACCATTCGAGAGGCATTTCATGAATTGCTTTTTCGGCAGGTATAAGCATTATCCCAAATATAAAGGTGATGATGGCTGCGGCAGTCCAGAAGCCAAATGTGGGGGTATGTGTTTCTATTATGAAAAATATGAAGGCAAGGATTATGAGAAGTATGCCAGCCGCCCCCACACCTATGAATGAAAGTCCATAGAGGGAAAGGATTATGAGTATAGCCCCCATGGTTTCAGGAAAATGAAAGCCAGGAGTGAGGAATCCAAATATAAGCCCAAATATTCCTATGGTAAGGAGAAGGGATGCTATCTGCGGGTCGGAGAGATAATTTATCAGCCTATCCCTTACACCCCATTTTATTTTCTCCACCTTCAATCCTGCCGTATTTATGGTATAGTTTTCGCCTCTTACTTTAACATGCATCCCATCCACTTTTTCAATTAACTGGTTTAGAGAGGATGCAATTATCTCTATCACCCCCGCCTCCTTTGCCTCCTGTTCATTTAGGGCGGTATTATTTCTGACAAATGATTCCGCCATACTTGCATTCCTTCCATGAGAAATGGCAAGGGATTTTATCAATGCAGCATAGGCATTTGTTTCCTTCTCTCCCGCATCCTCTGGCATACCGGTGGCTGGGTTTATTATTCGGGGATGACACGCACCTATGGTGGTTGCATTTGCCATGGCAGCAATATGGGAAGCCATTAAAATGAAAGTGCCCGCTGAAAATGCTTTGCTTCCGGGAGGGGCTATGTAAATAATCACGGGCAGAGGGGCATTTTCAATTTTTTCAATTATTTCCTCCATGGCATTGGAAAGTCCTCCGTTTGTGTCCAGGAGGATTATGAGAACCTCACCATTTCCTCTGGCAGCATCAATTGCCTTTTCAAACTGATTCACCGTTCCCTGGGCAATCATCCCCTCCACTTCAGCCACATAAATTTTTTTCTCTGCTGGGGAGAAGGCAATGGCGGAGGGAAGGAGCAGGAGCAGTATTATGAATATATGCCACTTCATTGCCATTATAACACAAGGGAGTTAAAAATATTCTTATATTTGTCCCAGATAAAATAAAGAGTCACTCCTTTTTTACCTTGGGGCATTCCACCAGTTTTCCTTCCTTCGAATATATTCTGAACCTCTCAATCCATTTTGGTTTGTCATGCTTTTGGACAAATTCAACAAATTTTGTCAATGCCTCTGTTGCGCTATCAGATGCCACATGCTCTATTTTGCACGCATCCCTCTCCGCCACTTCCTCATCCACTCCTATCAATATAAAAAAATTCTTCAATACTTCATGTTTCCTTTCTAGTTCTTTAACCAGTTTATTTCCCTTTTTCGTCAGAGTTATTCCTCCATATTTTTCATAGTTTATATATCCTCCTTTATCAAGTTTCTGCAGCATCTCCGTTACGGTGGAGGGGCTTACATCCATTGCCTTCACCAGATCCTTCGCCCTTGCATATCCCTTTTCACTCACCACTCCATATATTGCTTCCAGATATTCCTCAAATCTCTTACCCATTTTTCACCTCCCTTGTTTTATAATACCACATTCCAGCAATAGAAAGAATGGAAAGGGCAATCGCCATGCCATTTATCTCTTCTATATTCAAGGAAGCATTTCCTTCATTAAGAAATTCATTCATCAATCTTGCTCCAGCCCCCAGGATATATATGGTGGAGATGGAAACGGAAAGTATGGTTCCCACAATAATGTGGGGCATGTCTGGTCTGGCATAAACGGCAGAGATAACCATAAAGGAAAATGCAAGTGGAATACTGGGGGGGAAAAAGGAAATGATGCCCGCAGCCGCCAGGATAGATCCTGTGCCAGCCAATGCGTATAATAATGTCATGGTGTAGGAATATATCTTCATATCACTCCTCCTATTAAAACTATTGCCAGTGCAACTCCATAGGCGAGCAGGATTTCATATGCAATGGTGAAAAGAGCCCATTTTTTACTCCCCGTCTCCTGCCATATGGCTGCTATGGTGGCAATACACGGGATATAAATGAGGACAAATGCCATGTAAGCGAATGCCTGAACCTGGGTGAAATCACCTGCCAGAGCAGTGGAAAGATTGCCGCCATATAGCGTCCCCAGACTCCCAACCACTATCTCCTTTCCCACCACGCCTGCCAGCAACGCCACCACCGCCCTCCAGCTCCATCCAAGAGGGGAAAACAAAGGCTGTATGCTTTTTCCGATTAGGGCAAGGAAACTATTCTCTATATTGCCCTCAGGGAAATTTGCCAGAAACCATATTATGACAACGCCCACGAGTATTATTGTTCCCGCCTTCCTTATGAACATCTTTCCCCTCATCCATGTTGTGGATATTATGTTTTTAAGAATTGGCACTCTGTAGGGGGGCATTTCCATGATGAATGGAGATGGTTTTCCACCAAAGAAAATTTTTCTTATAAGGAGTGCCATTGCAACAGCCAGCAAGATGCCAAGAAGATACATGGACATTATTACGCCTGCTTCCATTCCAGCAAAAAATACTCCTGCAAATAATATATAAACGGGCAGTCTGGCGGAGCATGACATCAGAGGATTTACCAGTATGGTGAGCAGCCTATCCCTTTCATCTTCCATTGTTCGGGTCGCCATGATGGCGGGAACATTACATCCAAATCCAAGAAGCATTGGTATGAATGCCTTTCCATGCAGCCCTATTTTATACATCACCCTGTCCATCACAAAAGCAGCCCTTGCCATATAGCCCGTGTCTTCCAGGAGGGAGAGTATGAAGAAAAGTAGAAATATGTTGGGCACAAATACCAGCACGGCGCCAACTCCTCCCATTATTCCTTCTCCTATCAGTGATGCAAGCATTCCATTGGGTATGCCTGATTTGACCCATTCTCCAAGAATCTCGAAAAACTTTTCTATGAGTGTGGTGAAGGGCGCAGCCACGTCAAAAGTGAGTTTGAAGGCCAGCCACATTATCACAAAAAATATGGGTATGCCAAGATATTTATCCAGCATGACTTTGTCTATTCTATCTGAAAACGTTTCCTTCGTCTCCCCGCCCCTGATGCACTGATGCACTATTTTTCCTATGAGTTCATATCTCTTTTTTGCAAAATATGCCGCCATATCCCCATATTTCTCTTCCAGTTTCCTTCTCAATTCCATGGCTTTAATGGCAATCTCCTCATCCACCACCTTATTTGCTTCATCATCTCCTTCGAGAAGGCGGGTGGATACCCAGTGTCTTTCCCTGTCGCTTCCAAGACAAAGTTTTGCAAATGGGCAGTGCCTGCATCTTATCCTTTCCTCTGCAAGAAGTCCCTCTATTTCCAGTATTGCCCATTCTATATCCCTTCCATATCCCACTTCAATCTTTCTTATCACCCCATGTTCTGCTGTTTCCACCACCGCCTTTTTAAGTTCATCCATTCCTCTTTTTTCACGTGCGATTACAGGAACAACTCTCACTCCCAAAAACTCCTGAAGTTTATTCACATCTATTTGCATCTTTCTCTTTTCTGCTTCATCCATAAAATTGAGGGCTATCACCACATTCGCCTTCAATTCCAGCAATTGAAGGGTGAGATATAAATTTCTCTCAAGATTTGTGGCATCTACTATGTCTATAACCACATCAGGATTTTCAGTGAGTATGAAATTTCTGGCAATTCTTTCATCTATACTGTATGCTGATAAACTGTAAACGCCCGGCAAGTCAATATAATGAAGCCTGTAATCATTGTATCTCCCATAACCTTCTTTCTTTTCCACTGTCACACCGGGCCAGTTGCCGACGTGCTGTTTTTCTCCTGTAAGAGCGTTGAAAAGTGTGGTCTTCCCCACATTTGGATTACCTATTATTGCCACCTTTATTTCCTTCATATCTCCTCCCCATAAATTCGCATGGCAACTCCTCTTCCAATAGCAATTCTCGAACCCTTTACTTCGATTATGACGGGACCACTCCCGTTATTTATCACCCTCACCACCTCCCCAGGCATTATTCCCATAGAAGTAAGTTTGTTAATACATCCTCTACCACAGCGTATGGATGCTATGCGGAACATGCCATTGGCATAGGCGAGGGATTTCATTTCATGTGATATTCCAGCCGATTATATAAATTTTGGGGAACAAAAAGTTTTTCGGCTTACCGTATTAACCCTGAAAAGCCATAAACTGCATCGCCATCTTTAACAAATTTTCCATCCTCTATACCAAAAAGAGGTTTCTTTTTTATATCAAATTTTTCCATTAAATACTCCTCAATTTTCCCCACATTTATATGCTTTATATTCTTCCATAAATATCCTTTCTTTTGATACATGCTTTTGAAATAACTGGAGGAAGTATTCAGAATGATTGCAACAATTCTTCCATTTCTTTTTAAAATCCTTTCTGCCTCCTCAATACTCTTTCTATAGTCATCCATGAATTCAAGGGATGTTATGAAAATTACACCATCCACGGAAGAATCTTTTAAGGGGATGAGAGAGGAATCTGCTTTAATAACATCTATTCTTTTCCTGGCAAAATAAAGCATTTCATCGTCCACATCTATACCTATTATTTCCATCCTCCCGATCTCCATTATCCTCTCTTCTATTATCCCTGTTCCGCATCCAATGCTTGCCGCCGTGCCTTCAATATTCTCTGCCACATATTCTGCCTCTTTTTCCAGTATCTCTTTTCCAATTCCTGTATTAAAAAAATCATCATAACTCATATCTCCACCACTTTTCCCGCCATACATTCAATGGCATTATCGAATCTCTCAATTTTCTCTTTTAATCTGGTGCAGTGGCATGGCATCACCATTTTATATTTCTTCAGCACATCAATGTTTTCAAAATCATGAAAACCACCTATTATTCCATATATTTTTCCATATTTTTCAGCCGTTTCAATAACATTCTCCACACCGTTATGACTGCATCCTGTAAATAGAATCAGTTTGCCATTATTGTTGACAATTAATGAATGCTCCCCATTTTTCTCTCCTGTGGAAATGAAATCAGGAAGAAATTCTCCTTCTCCAATTCTTACACCCTTTATTTTAGAAGAAGATGGAACATATATTTCCCCTTCAAAATTCAATGCCTTTAACCCTCCGGTATGATCCCAGTGATCATGAGATATGAATATGGCATCTATATCCTTTAATGACACTCCCATTTTTTTCATGTTATGGAGGAGAATTTTTCCATTCCCTCCGGTATCAAACAGAAGATTTATTCCATGACTTATGAGGCATGAGAACCCCCATGCTTTCTTCAATCCTTCCATTGCTTTATTATCATATAATATCTCTATCCTCATTTTCAATCCCTCTCCTTTGTGGGTTTTTCCACTCTTTTCAATTTTCCTTCCATGAATTTTTTTATCGAACTTTCCGCATCTACGTCTGCAAAATATATTTCCACTCCTTCATCAGCAAGTGTATGAAATGATATCTCACCTATTTCCCTGGTTATAAGTATATCTATTCCCCTGGCGAGGAGAAGTTTTGTCAGTGCAAGCCCCGCCCTCACTTTCTTATTTATATAAGGATTTTCCACCTCTTCCTTTTTCATCACCCTTTTGCGGGAAACGTCAATTTCCCAGATTGAAAAATAATTTGCCCTTCCAAAATGGGAGGAAATTTTGTCCTTTTCCATAGGAATCGCCACCCTCACCTTCTCCTTCCTGTAAGGTTCCACATGAATTATAAATGAATCCATTTCTGGAATCTCTTCCCGTATTTCTCTCTCCATCTCATCTGCTATTTCATGAGCCTTGTTGACATCATACCCCTTCCTCACAAATATTGTTGCTTCTCCGAAAAGGAATGGCCCCGATTTCCTTAATTTCACATCTCTGTATCCCTTTACATCCTCTCTTTTCTCCAGTATCTCCATCACCTTCCTTTTCTTTTCCAAGGGTGAAAAATCCATGAGGGAATATATGGCATCTCTTCCACTCTCAATACCTGTTTTAAAAATGAAAAAAGATATGGCGATGCTTAAAATTCCCTCCACATATTTAACTCCATAAAAATTTAGGATGAGCCCCACCAAAACTACCATAGATGAAAAGGAATCCATTCTCCTTTCATTTCCCACCGCCACCAGCGATTGCATATTCTCTCTTTTGCCCGTTTTTTTCAAAGGAATGGATATTAAATAGGAAATTATGATGGAAAGAAGGGCGGTGGCAATGGCAACATGAGGTATATTCATTTTTTCCAGAACATTCAATCTCTCATATCCCTGCCTGATGATTTCATAGCCTGCCAGGATTATAGAAATGGATATAAAAAGAGTGAATATATTCTCCGCCTTATAATATCCATATGGAAATTTTTCACTGGGTTTCCTTGAGGAAATTTTTATCCCCAGTATTGCCATGGATATTACCACCAAATCGGAGGCGGAATGAATGGCATCTGAAATTAAAAGGAGGGAATTGGAAAGCAATCCAACAATTCCTTTAACCACCGCCAGCAGAAGGGTTACAACCAGGGCATATATGGAGATTCTATATCCATGAGCAAAGGCATCTTTCCTTTCATTCATTCTTCATTCAATTTTTTCTCCACCTTTTTCCATATTTCCTTTATTATTTCCCCCATTTCAGAATCATATTCTATAATATTCTTTCCCTTTACCATGGCTTCCGTGAATCTGGGATTGAATGGAATCTTCCCAACAATTTCTATGCCCTTTTCATTACAATATTTCTCTATTTCCTCTGCCTTTTCTCTATTTATGTCATATTTATTTATGCACACCACTGTTTTAACCTTAAAATGCTCCGCCACCTCCAGCACCCTTTCCATATCATGTATTGCCGCCATGCTCGGCTCTGCCACAATCACAGCCAGATTTGTCCCTCCTATGGATGATATTACAGGGCATCCTATGCCAGCGGGGGCATCTATTACAATCAAATCCTTTTTTTCCTTCTCAGCAATCTCCTGTGCCTTTTTCCTCACCATTGTAACCAGTTTCCCGCTTGCCTCCTCGCCTGCGGAAAGAAGCCCGTAAACGAATTTCCCAAATCTTGTGTCAGCCACATAAATAATGCCATTCACTCTTTTATGCAATTTGATTGCATCCACGGGACAGACAAGGGGGCATACTCCACATCCCTCACATTTTTCTTCTATAACTCTAAAATTTTCTATGGCATTGAATCTGCATGCTTTCTCGCATTCCCCGCATTTTATGCATTTTTCCTCGTCAATCCTCGCCACTTCCATTCCCTCATAGGGTATTTCTTCTTTTATATCTGGATGGAGAATGAGATGCAAATTGGGTGCATCCACATCGCAGTCGGCAAAGACAGCATCGCTCAATGCAGCAAAGGATGAAACCATGCTTGTCTTGCCAGTCCCTCCCTTGCCTGATGCCACCACCACCTGCTTCAACCCATCACCTCATACAATTCCTCAAATTTTTTCCTCCATTCCGGCATTTCCTGGGCAAAGGGAATTCCTCTGGAATAAAGTTCCGCTATTTCCCTGCTGTAGGGTATTTTCATGAGTATATCTATCCCATTTTCTCTGCAGTATTTTTCCACACTGTCATCACCTACGCCATATCTGTTTATTACCACCCCCGTTTCTATTCCAAGTTTTTTTGCAATGCTGTGTGCTATTTTGAAGTCATGAAGTCCAAAAGGTGTGGGCTCTGTGACAAGGATAACAAAATCGGAGTTGTGCATTGTCTCTATAACAGGACATCCATTTCCGGGAGGGGCATCAAGGACGGAAATGCCATCCTTTTTAACATAATTCTTCAGTTTCGCCACCACCGGCGTTGCTCTCGCCTCCCCCACATTCATCACTCCCTGATAAATTTCTATGCCATTTTTTCCATGATATATCTCTCCTATAGTCCTGCTCCCATCGCTTATGGCGTCATAGGGGCAGACTATTTTGCAACCCCCGCATCCCGAGCATAACTCAGGGAATAAAATCACATCTGAAGAAAGAACGGCAATGGCATTATATCTGCAGAAATCTGCACATTTCCTGCAGAAGGTGCATTTCTGCAAATCAAATACGGGATTCATTAATTTCACATCCTCTACTTTTTCCAGGTCTGCTTTAACAAAAATATTGGCATTGGGCTCTTCAACATCGCAATCATATAAAGTGGCATTTATTGCCATGGCGAGGTTGACAGCCACAGTTGTCTTGCCAGTTCCTCCCTTGCCAGATGCCACCGTTATAATCATTTACTCCCCACACCCATCTTCTATACATGCTTCCTTCAGTTTCCCATTGATGAAGTCCTGCAATGCATCCATTACTTTTCTTTCGCCAGCCAGATAAACCTTTGTCTTAAATCCCTGAAACATGCTCAATGCTTTCCTTCCAATCCCGCTGCATATGAGAACATCAACTTTTTCCCTTGAAAGAAGTTCAGGAGGATATATCTCCCCCCCACCATGAACGCTCTCATTATCAATAATTTTAATTTCATGGGTCTCCGTATCAACTATGGTATATGTTGGCACCTTTCCAAAATGTCCTCCTATAACATCTTCAAGCCCTTCCCGCCCTATGGTGGGAAATGCTATCCTCATGCCCTCACCATTCTTGTGCCACATTTGGGACATGTAGTCTGCATGCATGGCACTCCTGGCTGATGGGGCATGCGATGTCCGCAGCTGGGGCAGACGCAATCGCCTCCCGGTCCTCTTCCGCCCCTCATTCTTCCTCTGCCTGCTCCTGCTCCTCTTCCACCTCCCATTCCCATTCCCATTTTTTCACCTCTATTTGATTTTCTCCAGTTTTTTCTTTATATCCGTCAGCATGTCCTCTATTTTTCTGATTTCCTCTTCCAGCATCTCTATATCATCTTTTGAAATCTCCTCATTTTTCTGTGAATACCTTCCATAAACAGGAGTTGTCCCTGCAGGAGGTGCAATGGGAGATGTGGAGGGCATTCCCTTGATATATCTCTCCACAATTTCTCTGACATTTCCCTGTGCGGTTATCATCTCCACTCCCGCCTGTTGCAGAATCGATGTTACATTTGGACCGAAGTTGCCCGATATCGCCACTTTTGCTCCCTGACTCAGAACAAACTGTGCCGCCTGAATCCCCGCTCCATGAACTGCTCCTGCAGATGGATTGGGGAGTACCTGCACATTTTTAACGCTGCCATCATCCACATCTATTACTGCAAAGGCAGGGCATCTTCCGAATACTGGAGAGATACTATCCTCTAATCCTCCTCCGTTGGTTGCCACAACAATTCTCATTTTAATCACTCTCTAATTCTTTCAGCTTTTTATTTATTTCCCTCAAACGTGCTTCCAGTATGTCCTTTTCCCTTTTTAACATTTCCTTTTCCTCTTCTTCTGTCAGCCTGTAGGGTGTCCATGGAAATGGAGTATGGTAGTATATCCATGGCATTATATATGGAGGGACATACCATCCCCAGTGATGGTAAACCATTTTATTCACCCTTTAACTGCTTCAGTCTCTCTGCAATTGTCTTCAAATGCTGTTCCATCATTGAAATTTCCTGCTTTATCATTTCCACTTCGCTCTGCCCACCTGTTTGTAGTGTGGGAGATGAATATGGATTGAATGCTGTGGAATATGGATATGCTGCAGTATATGTGGAGGGCATATAACTGTAATAACTTCCATAGTAGTATGGGTTATATCCTGCACTCCATGGATTTATGCCACTCCACCACCATCCTCTTGGCAACCATGGAAATCTTCTGCAATACGGGTAAGGGTTGCCCCTTCCCCATCCATACCATCCGCCATACCATCCAAATCCTCTTCCCCAACCTGGCATTTTTATCACCTTGTAGAATATATAGTATGAAATATATAAACTTTTTTACAAAACTTTATATAAATTCATCTTTATAAGTATGATGCCTGGGAGAAGAAGATGCAGGAGATGGATTGAAAGTATTCCAGAAGCAAATTATTTCATCCCTAACATTCCCTATAGTGGTGTTGTTATCCTTCATCTTGAAGAATTCGAGGCATTCCGTCTGGTGGATTTTCTGGGAATGACACAGCATGAGGCGGCGGCGAGAATGGGCATATCTCAAAAGGCATTATGGAATGATCTGAGGAATGCCCGCTACAAAATAGCAGACGCAATAATAAATGGAAAAGCGATAAAGATAGAGGGAGGAAATTATGTTTTGAGAGGTAATCCATGATTGTATTTGGTCCTGTGCCTTCCAGAAGATTTGGGAGGAGTATGGGAATAAACAATATTTCTCCAAAAATATGCACCTACTCCTGCATTTATTGCCAGATAGGGCATACTCCCCACATGGAAGTGGAAAGGAAGGAATTTTATCCTTCAGAAAAAATTTATGAAGAGGTGATGAAAAAACTGGCTATTCTGGAAAGAAAGGGGGAAGAGGTGGATTTTCTTACCTTCGTGCCAGATGGTGAGCCAACTCTGGATGCAAATCTTGGAAAGGAAATAGAATTGCTCAAACAGACAGGAATAAAAATTGCTGTGATAACCAACTCTTCTCTTTTATGGAGAGAAGATGTAAGGAATGAGGTGGCAGAGGCGGATGCCGTTTCAATAAAAATTGATGCCGTGAATGGAGGAACATGGAAAAAAATGAACAGACCACATCCTTTGCTTAAATTGTCCTCCATATTGGAAGGAATCAAGAAATTTGCAGATATTTATGAAGGGATGCTAATAACTGAAACCATGATGGTGAAGGGAGTAAATGATGGCATGGAAGAAATGGAAAGGATTGCAGATTTCATTGCATCCATCTCTCCATTTAAGGCATATGTTGCCATTCCCACACGCCCTCCCGCCGAACCATGGGTTATGCCGCCGGACGAGCATGTAATTAATGAGATATATCAGATATTTACTGAAAGGATGGAGAAGGTGGAATATCTGATTGGTTATGAGGGGAATGAATTTGCCTTTACAGATAACGTGGAGGAAAATCTGCTTTCCATCACATCCGTTCATCCCATGAGGGAGGATGCGGTGAAGGAATTTTTAAAGAAGGCAGATGCTGAATGGAGTGTGGTGGAGGAATTGATGAAGAAAGGAGAGGTAATCGAAACATTTTATATGGGCAGGAAATTTTATATGAGAAGGATAGGGAAAGGGGAATGAAGGTGCTTTTTGCCCCACTTGCAATTATTCATATCCTCCCACCTTTAAACTTGGATCTCCAAGAAGAATGAATTGTTCTATAGTCATTTTATATAACCTGTCATTTGCTTCTCCAGAGGAGATATCATTGAGGTAATCATGTTTTGCCTTCACCAGCATTTCCGATACATGGATGCCTGGCTTATATGCCATGAAGAAATGCAAATCCAGATATCCTGCCTGTCCCTTTGGTCCATCTGCATCCACTGTTGTGGTGGCGGTTTCTGTTGCTCCTATGGTTGCTATTGCACCACCATCTGGTTTCTTCACCATGCACCAGGCAAAGCAGGGTATGTTGGGATTTCCAAACATGTGATAATCAAGTTTTGCGGTGAGACATGCATCAAAGAATATTATGGGGAGTTTATCTCCATTCTTGAGCCACAGGAGGTATGGAGTGTAATATGCAATCATCCATCTTTTGTTTTTTGGATATGTGCCGAAGCCATATTCAAAGCCGTGACCTGAAAAGCATACAAATCCTGCTCCCTGGGAAAGAATCTGATTTATTTTGTTTGGAAGGAAATTGTGCAGGGAAGTCTGAATTTTAACGGGTTCAAAGCCCTGCATGACATTGGCAACATATTCATTCACCACTTCTCCTTCAGCAATATCATTCCATTTCGGAAAAGTATCTCCTCCCATCAAAACAAGGCGGTGGAACCACTGGCTACCGTATGTATTATCCTCATAATTTATTATTTTATTTACCACCGTATTTACCTCATCTACACTCCCACATGCCAATCTGCCAACATAAAGGTCTGCATACAGGTCAACTTTATCAGCATTATCTCCAACCTCTCCAAATCTGTTGTTTCCATTGGAATCCCAGCTGCAGAAACTCATGTTTGCATCATAGAT
>CAZTWM010000003.1:0-9498 GCA_964617935.1 uncultured Thermoplasmatales archaeon
TGTATGTAATACATCTTTATCCCTGCATTGGACCAGTCTGACCCGCTGTTCTGCACGGTAAAGCAAGAGATGGTCACATAGTCAGCTAAGATATATACAACATCTCCATTTCCTCCTCCATCAATAATTGTTCCATTTCTATCTTCTCCCATGAGATTTATGCTCTTGTTTATGAGGATGTTTTCATAATAAGTTCCATTGTAAACGAAAATTGTATCACCACTACTTGCGTTATCTATTGCATCCTGAATTTTTGTATAATTTCCTACTCCGCTTCCTCCAACATATAAAATATTTCCTCCTGTTGGTTGTGCCTCTGCCTGCCATGCATTCAATCCATTTTTTATGTTTATGGCGACAAAGCCTGCAATCACTACGCTAACCAAAACCAAAAGAAGCGTGAATATTCTTTTAGTTTTCATATTTTTTGCCTCCAAAATTGTAACAAAAACTCATACAAAAACTTTATGTATGGGACATTAAAAATTGTTGAAAAATTATGATGTTAAATTTGAAATGGAAGGGTGAGAATGAGCACACGTTGTGTATAATGGGAGAATAGGGTATCCTGCTTTGATCCTTCTTCAGCTTATTTCCTCACTATCTCATCCACAACCATTGCCATTCTTTTTGTAGCCATGACATCATGACATCTTATTATGTCCGCCCCATTGGCTATGGCTATTGCCTCCGCTCCCAGGCTTCCTTCCAGCCGTTCCTCCACAGGCAGGGATGTTATATTTCCTATGAATGTTTTTCTTGATATGCCCATGAGTATGGGTCTGCCCAGTGATTTTAATTCCTCAAGCCTTCCTATTATCTCACAGTTATCCTCTATGCCCTGCCCCGTTCTTTTCCCAAATCCTATGCCAGGGTCAATTATTATTTTCTCCTCATCAATCCCTTTCTCTATCAATTGGTTTATCCTTTCCTTCAGAAATTTATAAATTTCCTCCACCACATCATCATAGTAGGCAATTTTCTGCATATTCTCCGGCTTCCCCTTCATATGCATTATGCATATCGGCACGTCATATTCTTTCGCCACCTCCACCATTTTTTCATTCTTCATTGCCGTAACATCATTTATCATATCCGCCCCTGTTTCTATAGCTCTTTCTGCCACTTCTGGCTTATAGGTGTCGATGGATACAGGTATGGAAATCTCATCCCTTATTTCCTCTATAACCGGAATAACCCTGTTCATTTCTTCCATGGCATCTATGCCCTTTGAAAAAGGGCGTGTGGACTCCCCTCCAATGTCTATCAAATCTGCTCCCTCCTTCTCCATTTCCTTTGCTCTTTTTATGGCTGCCTCCACATCAAAAAACTTTCCTCCGTCATAGAAGGAATCGGGAGTTACGTTAAGAACGCCCATTATGTATGTTTTTTTTCCGAATAAAAATTTCTTTCCTCCTATTACCATCTCATGTTTTTTTGTAAGGTTATCCATAATTTTTTCCATTTCCTCCCCCATTAAAGCAAGGCGATTGTATTGCATGCGCAATTTTCTGGAAACCCTTTTAATTTGCCTCTCACTTCCCATTATAACAACGTCTGTTTTTTCTGAAAATGGAGGCAGGGTTTTTTCAGAAATGGCGGCATCTCCTCCCGCTGAAAGCATTTCCTGCTTTATTATTATGGCATCCTGAGGAGGCACATCAAAAAACTTAATGTTATGATGAAACATCTTGGGGAGCATTATCTCTATTGCCTCATTGCACACTCCTATTTTTTCAAGCATTTCTTTTCCTTCCTCCATATTCCTTATTTTCCTTATCATTTTATCACATGGTTTTTGGCAACACACTTCCATGAAGTGCGAGATTGGAAAGGATGAAGGCAGCAGGAGGTATGAAGGCAATTAGAAATATGAATGGATTGAGCACCGTAAGCATTACGGGAACGAGAGAGAAGTTGATGTAATAATGCATTCCTATGAACTTCCTTGCCTCATTCCTCACAAATCTTTTCATCCCCAGAAGGCAATGGGAGGCATAGAGCATTGCAGCAGAGATGGGAAGAAGAACAAAAATCTGAATGAAATGTCCTTCGAATTCTTCAAAGGCATAAAAGGGATAGAAAAGGAGGATGAAGTATAAAATCTGTAAAAAATATGCCAGTGCTTTAAAGGAGGGAGGGATGAACAACATTCCATCCTCCATCCTTACTCCCATTTTTATGGCAAGGGTTTTTGCATTCCCCTTAAAATCATGCTCCACATCCTTCAGTCCACCTGCTATAAACTGCATGAAGAGAACCTGCAACGTGCCCAGTAATGCCACAATAATGGCGAGATTACTCAGATTTTGCCTTACTGTAAGGGCACCATATATTATGAGGAGAAATATTCCTCCTGCCACAAATATGTCCATGGCTGGCATCCTTTTGCTTATGAAATCGTATATGGTTATGGAAATGGCGGAGAAAATCAAAAAGAGAAGAGAAAGGAAATTTGAATATATGTATGCAATCCACAGGGCGAACAAAAAGGAAAGGATGAGCATCAAAACGGTGAATATCCATGCATTTTTCAGGTTTATCTTTCCACTCACCAGTGGTCTGTCCACAAGTTCCCTGGAAAGGCGGTCTATTTTATAATCCACTATGTCATTCAAAGCAAACCCATAGCAATGTCCAAAGAAGCCGACGAGAAAGAAAAGGAAAAGATAGAAAAGATTTTCCTCCCCATTGCTCAATGCGCCCAGCACGGGTGCTATGGCTGTAAGGCCCACGTTGAAGGAACGCGAAAGTTTAAGATATTCCCCAATCACATCCATAAATAAAAATTCGTATTTTATACTATCTCTTCATTGGAGAATAAAAAGGAAAAAAAGTTAAATGGATGGAAGATTTGGAATGTGGAAATCAATACATTGCTCCTCCCCTTAGGAATAATACCTGCCATATTCATTCTTTACTTTATTATAGGGGGGTATGAAAAAAAGATTAATGAAAAGAATACCATATTTTTATTCATAGCAGGAATAGTGGCGGGCATTGTAATATATATAATGGAAGGAATGATTTTTTATCAGATTCTAACGGAGGCAACTTATCTTGATATTATAATTTTATTCTCCTTTTTATTCTCCTTCCTTGACCAACTGGTTAAATTTGCTGTTGTTAATATGGGAAGATTTAAAGGAGAGGCGTTGCCAGTATATGGTGCATCATTTTCATGTGGTATATCTGCTGTATTTGCCCCTCTTCTTTTTGGAAAAAGTTTTGAGGTGAGTTTGAGCAGATTGCCCCTCCTTTTAATTCCCTTTGCCGTCATGTTCTTCAATTGCTCAGCAGGCATTTTAATTGGAACGGGGATAAAAAGGAATGACAAATTCAAATATTTTGCATGGAGTTTGGTTGCGGGTATGGTAATATGGATTATGGTGATGACCTCCATAATTTACTCAATGGAAAATAATTCAATTTCTGCATCCATTTCTGTCCTTTCCATCATACTTTCTTTCATAATCCTCTACTATGCCTATAATAACATTCTCCCCTATGGAATGCTGGAAAAAAGGGAGTTAAGAAAACGTTATAAAAATTTATAAAGGGATAAAAAATAACTCCTTGAATGAAACCAAATAATTTGCTGAAAGCAATAGTTATACTTGCAGTAATATATTTCCTCTGGCTTTTCATAGTTGCCATAAAGGATGTGATGGGAGGAGATGGCATCCTTTTGACCCTCAAAACATGGAGCATAATAGGGATTGCCTTCTATATTCTTCTCCTCATTGTGGAAATAATGGTTTATGCTTTTACTCCCAGGGAGGAGGCGGAGGAAATCAAGGTGGTGACAGAGGCAATAAAGCAGGTAACTTGCAGCAATTGCAAAACAGTTTTCAATATTACAGATACAGGAGTTAGGCCTCTTAAATACACATGCCCCAACTGTGGTATGGAAGGGGTGCTGAGGGGCAAAAAGGTGGAGGGAATCAAAAGGACAATAACATGCGAGAGTTGCCAAAACAATTTTGAAATAATTGATACAGGAGAAAAGCCCCTCAAATATGTATGTCCTGTATGTCATTACGAGGGAGAGATATAGATGCTGAGGGCGAAGATAGAAATAAAACTCAAGAAGGGCGTTGTTGACCCTGAGGGTAAAAACATAACAAAGGCATTGCACCTCCTCAATTTTAACGAAGTTATGGAAACAAAGGTATCGAAGGTGGTGGAAATCTTAATTGATGAAAATGACAGGGAAAGGGCGAGGCAGAGGGCGGATGAAATGTGCAGGAGATTGCTTGCCAATCCCGTCATAAATGATTATTCCATAGAAATAGAAGATGTCCATGACTGATGAATTATTCATAGATGATGGATATGTTAAAAGAATAAACATAGTGGATGCAAGTGATGAGAAACTTCTGGAAATAAGCAAGAAACTATCCCTGGGTTTCAATCTTCATGAAATGAAGAAAATAAAGGATTATTTTGAAAGCAGGGGAAGAATGCCCTCCGACCTGGAACTGGAAGCTCTTGCTCAATCATGGAGCGAGCACTGCTGTTATAAATCATCCAAACCCTATTTAAGGGAATATGTTTATAATATAGGAAGGGAAAAAATAGTGGCAAGGGAGGATGCAGGGGTTCTGGAATTTGATGATGAGCATTATTATGTGGTGGCACTGGAAAGCCATAATCATCCATCTGCCATAGAGCCCTATGGAGGGGCTGCAACGGGCATAGGAGGGATACTGAGAGATGTTCTCTGCATGGGTGCTCAGCCTGTTGCATTGATTGACCCCCTCTTTTTTGGCAATCTTGATATCGAATATAATAAAATCCCCAGAGGAGTAAAGCATCCCCGTTATCTTTTCAGGAGAGTGGTGGAGGGGATAAGGGATTATGGAAACAGAGTGGGCATACCAACGGTTGCAGGCGAAGTCTATTTTCATGATAGTTATACAGGAAACTGCCTTGTCAATGTGGGATGTGTTGGGATTGTGAGAAAGGAGAAGATGGTTCACAGTAGTGTGAGAGAGCCGGGGTTGATATACATTTATGCAGGAGGAAAAACAGGAAGAGATGGGATACATGGGGTTACTTTCGCCTCTGAAGAGTTGAGGGAGGAGAGCGAGGAGGAATCCATAACTGCTGTCCAGCTTGGCGATCCCATAACGAAGGAGCCTCTCATTCATGCATGTCTGGAATGCAATGAAATGGGCATCGTGGAGGGAATGAAGGATATGGGAGGCGGCGGGCTATCCTGTGTATGCAGCGAGATAGCCCATGCAGGCGGCTTCGGGGCGGAGGTTTATCTTGATAAGGTGCCTTTAAGAGAGGGTGACATGAAGCCATGGGAAATATGGGTTTCAGAAAGCCAGGAGAGGATGCTGCTTGCAGTAAAGGAAGAGAATCTGGAGAAGGCATTGGAGGTATTTGATAGATGGGATGTGGAGGCTGTTCCAATAGGGAGGGTGATAGAAGAGCCAGTGATAAGAGTGTATTATAAGGGGCAGATTGTGGGGGAGATGGACTTAAATTTTCAGGTGGGAGGAATAGAGTACAGGAGGGAATGGAAAAAGCCAATGATAAGAGAAGGAGAAGATCCTGATTTTGAGATGCCACCCATGGATGAAACCCTTCTGAACATACTCTCCTCATATAATGTCTCCAGCAGAGACTGGGTTGTTCATCAGTATGATTATGAAGTGCGGGGGGCGACCGTGGTTAAGCCTCTTCACGGGAGAATGGCTTTGAAAAGTCATTCCGATGCCGCCGTAATAAAGCCACTGGAAGATTCTTTCAGGGGACTCGCCATTGCTTCAGATGTCAACCCCTTTTATACCTCCATGAATCCCTACTGGGGGGCTGCATCTGCCATAGATGAGGCATGCAGAAATCTGGCTGCTGTGGGGGCGAGGGTTGATTCCTTTGTTGACTGTCTCAATTATGGAAATCCTGAAAAGCCGGAGAGGATGGGGGAGTTTGTTGAAAGTGTGAGGGCATTGAGGGACATGGCTTCCGTTTTGAATATCCCGTTTGCTTCTGGAAATGTGAGTTTTTACAATGAAAGCATGGCTGGAAGCATCGCGCCCACACCCACCATAATGGCTGTTGGAATCATAAAGGATGTGAGGAAGGCTGCCACCATTGATTTCAAGGAAGAGGGAAATCCTGTATATTTAATAGGAGAGACAAAAAAGGAGATGGGGGGAAGTGAATATTATAGATATATGAATATCAAAGGAGGGATTGTTCCCAGGAGCGATGCCCATGTTTTAAAGGAAAGTATGGAAAGGGTCGTGGATGCCATAGAAAAAGATGCCATAATTTCATGCCATGATGTATCAAATGGGGGGCTTGCTGTCGCTCTTGCAGAAATGGTGATTGGAGGCAGAGGGGCGGAAATATGCCTGTATTCCATGGGTGGGATGAGGACTGACATAAAACTCTTTTCTGAAAGCAATACGAGATGGGTGGCTGAGGTTAAGAAGGAAAAGGAGGAAGATTTTAAAAAAATAATGCAGGATATTCCATTTTATAAAATAGGGGAGGTTAAGGGAGAAACACTCACCATATATGATGGGGAGGAGATGAAAAAATATATTGATCTGGATAAAGAAGCATTGTATAAAGCATGGCACGAAACCATATGGAAGGAGATGGGATAACTTGAAGGTTAATGAGATGCACATCACAAAAACATTTATTAACAATCGTGAATATTATGGTTATGAAACTGAAGGCTGTATTCCTTGTTGCCCTGCTGCTTTTTTCTGCGCCCTATATTGGATGGGGTGAGAAAGAGAAAAATGGGAGCGTAATTTTATCTTCCCATGGTGGGGAGATAATAAATGTTACAGTGCAGGAAGTATGGGAAATGCTGAATAATGAGGAGGATGGAAAGCAAATACCTGTGGATGTGAGAACTTTTCAGGAATATTATACGGAGAGGATAGCCACTCCCCACTCCTATGATAAGCCTCGTCTCTATCCTCTGCAACTCATAGAAATACCCATCTTCGCCAAAATTTTCAACATAATCTTCAATGGTAAGGACATCATTTTATACTGCAGAACAGCTCACAGGAGTTACATAGCAGCAAAAATTTTAATGGACTCAGGCTGGAATGGCAACCTCTACAACATGGAGGGAGGAATAACAGCCTGGAAGGCAGCAGGACTGCCAACTGTAAAGGGACTGGGAATAGGAAGTTAAAGGCATCATAGAGGACCTGCATCCTCGAAGCCCTGCCTTTGCCCCGTGCCCGCTTTCTTTGTCAAATTTTCAGGATGAAAAAGCAAATCAATGGCATTTAAAGCATGTTCCCTCGCCCTCCCCTCCGCCAGCCATTTCAGTTGCTTTTCATCCTCTGCCTCATCTTCATGAACAAAAACCTCTATGATGTGGGTGTTGGTGAGCAACTGCACGGTTATTAAGCCAAGAGATGCTTCATGGGCACACTGCTTGTCTATGGGCTGTGAGCCTGGCATTCCAAATGCCATGACTATATCGCAACCTCTCTCCTCAATCAACTTTTTTGCAGCCACTGGTAAATCCTTTATGCCGGGCACAGTGTAACGCTCTATTTTTATGCTGGTGGCATTCTTTTTTATCTCATCTATGGCATCCCTCGCCATATCATATCTTGCAAAAGTGGTATCAACTATGCCTATTCTCTTCATTTTTATACAACTCCTCAGCCCTTCTTATCTTTTCTATTATTTTCCTTGTTTTGTTCAAATCCCCATCATATTTCCCGCACCTCACCACCCTTGCCTTTATACCCCTCTTTTTCAATTCCTCCTCCAGTCCTTCAAAATACTGGTCATAGCCCAGCGCTATTATATCCGGCTTCAATTCCTCCACAATTCGAAGAAAATCATCTTCATAACCTATCACCGCCCTATCCACCGCCTTCAATGCCTCCACCAGGCGGCGTCTCTCCTCGGCAGGCATTATGGGCTCATGCTTTTTTTTCCTGACTGTCTCATCGCATGCCACCACAACAACCAGTTCATCCCCATAACTCTTTGCCTCCTCAAGGTAATGAATATGCCCTATATGAAGGAGGTCAAATACGCCAGATGCCATCACTCTCGCCATTTTTTCCATCTCTCTATAATTTCCTTTCCCTCAAGGAACACAAATCCATGCTCTTCAGCATATTTCATTGCCTTTTCCTTTTTTAAACTTATTCCCACATCCAGCATCTCACATCCTGCCATTACAGGCGTTAAACCAGCCATCTCTGCCATTGCTATTCCCAGTTCTGTATGCCCCTCTCTTTCATCGAGCAAATTTCTGGCGGATATGCATATTGGAACATGCCCGGGGCTTCTGAAATGCTCACCAAATATTCTTTGTGCTTTCACCTCATCCATTTCCCCCATTTCTTTCACAAGTTTTGCGAATTCTGAAATGGTCATTGCTCTGTCCACATCCCTTATGCCCGTAAACGTTTTTCTATGATTTATGGTGAGTGAAAAGGAGGATTTTGTATCATAAGGTATGTCATTTGGTATAAGTTCCTTAAAGACAGGCCATTTCTGGGAACATTTGTATATCACATCCGCCATATAGGGCAAGCCAAGTTTTTTTGCTGCCCCATTCTCCACCATTATGAATATCAATCCTCCTCCATCTTTCCTCATCCTCTGGATTGCCTCTGGCGTAATGAACTCGCCTGCTATAAAAAAATCAGTTTCCTCTTCCCTTCCATCTGCATCATATACAAGAATAAAATTACCCTTTTTTAACTCCTCCAGAGCATCATCAAGTTGGCTCTTCATTTTCAACTTTTTTTCTATCCTCCATAACTCTCGTTATATATCCCGCCACTCTGTTTCTTACATTCTTTGTGGCTATTGTCGTTAACCTTTCCACGAGCATTTTGTTTTTTTCAAAATCTTCCGTAAAATCCTCTGGAAACTTCTGCATCAGTTCCATAGCTATTCTTTTAATGAACGCTGGTTTCACATTTCCCAAGTCATCACCTGGCAAGAAATAAGTTTTTAATATAAAATAATTTTGTCTCAAGTATTGAAGATTGTCTCTTTTCACAAAAAGTAAATCCGCGAAAAAAATTTATAATGTAATCCTTTATATTTTCATGAAGGGGAGGAGATTTTGTATTCTGGTCGGAATTTTTATGCTGGCATATCCAGTTTATGGTATGAGTCATTGTATAAAGCAGGAAGTAGGGGATTGTAAGAGTTGTTCTTTCATTGATGGATGGAATAGAACATATGGAGGAGAATTTGATGATAAGGGATATTCCATTGTTGATACGGGAAATGGATACCTCCTGGGGGGTTTGACATTATCCTATGGAAATGGGAATGGAGATGCATATCTCATCAGAGTGGACAAAGAAGGGAATGAAATATGGGAAAAAACCTATGGAGGAAGTGAAGAAGATGGAATCTATGATCTTCTGAAAGTAGAGGATGGATACATAATTGCTGGAAAAACAAAATCATTCGGACATGGCAACTTTGATGCCTGGCTTCTAAAGGTGGATGGAGAAGGAAATGAAA
>CAZTWM010000003.1:9598-18460 GCA_964617935.1 uncultured Thermoplasmatales archaeon
CCTGGCTTCTAAAGGTGGATGGAGAAGGAAATGAAATATGGAATAAAACCTATGGCGGAGAAGGAGATGAAGTGGCATATTCCATTTATGAAACAACCGATGGATATTTGGTGGCTGGAATAACCAGTTCATTTGGACATGGCAACTTTGATGCCTGGCTTCTAAAGGTGGATGGAGAAGGAAATGAAATATGGAATAAAACCTATGGTGGGGCGCTTGGCGACTATATATATTCCATTAAAAAAATAAAAGATGGATATGTCTTGGCAGGGACAAAGATGTCAACGCATCTGGATTATGACGCATGGTTGATAAAGGTGGACAATGAAGGAAATGAAATATGGGAAAAAACTTACGGTGGGAGAGGAGATGAGATTGCATCAGATGTTTCTCACACAGAAGATGGTTATATCCTCTCTGGCAATCTCTTAATTTTTGAAGAAAAAATAAGCGATGCATTTCTCATAAAGGTGGATAATGAAGGAAATGAAATATGGAATAGAACCTATGGTGGGGAATACATGGATGCATTCAATGCCGTTATGACTGTAAATGACGGATATGTGGCGGCAGGATTTTATGGACTTTTGAGCAAAGGAGGGGGGGCATGGATTGTTAAAACCGATAAAAATGGAGAGATTGTATGGAATAAAACCATTGGTGGAAAAACAGGAGATGATTATGTATGGACATTTATTAAGAATGGGGAAGAATATATTCTGGTCGGCTCTTCCAGCACATATTCAAGAGGAGGATATGATGTGTGGCTCATAAAGGCTTCTCAGCCACAACTGGAAATAGAGATACAGGGTGGGATTGGAATAACTGTGCTTATAAAAAATGTTGGAAATGAAACCCTTTCAAACCTTGAATTTTCAATTAGGGTAAATGGTTTTATTTTCTTTGGAAAAGCAATGGAGGGAGAAATCTCATCTCTTCCATCAGGAATGGAAATTAAAATACAGGCATTTGTTATGGGATTTGGAAATGCAACAGTAGAAGTAAGGGCAGGAGAAATTTCCAAAAAAGCAGATTGTTTCATCCTCGGTCCCTTTGTTGTTATTGGATAGAGCAGTACCTCTGTCAACTCTTAGACAATTTTTATCCATTATTTTACCATTTTAAAATTGTATTTTCAGAAATAATTTATATTCATAACCATTTAATCACATGATTTGTCCTCTGGATTTCAGATATGGAAGGAATGAGATTAAAAAAATTTTCAGCGAGGAGAATCGCCTTGCCACCCTTCTTAAGGTTGAGGCAGCCCTTGCCAGGGCACATGCAACTGTTGGAAACATACCTGAAGAGGCAGCAGAGGAGATTGAAAAGAAAGCAAATCTTGAATATGTAAAACTGGAGAGGGTTAAAGAAATTGAGAAGGAAATAAGGCATGACATAATGGCGGTGGTGAAGGCGCTGGCGGAGCAGTGCAAATACGGGAAATACATACACCTGGGAGCTACATCCTATGACATAGTGGATACTGCCAATGCTCTCCAGATGAGGGATGCATTAAATATGATTGAAGAAGGACTTATTGAATTCCTGAAGACCCTTTCAAAACTTGCACAGGAGCATAGAGAAACCATAATGATGGGGAGGACACATGGGCAGCATGCATTGCCCATAACCTTTGGCTTGAAGATGGCTGTATATGCCATGGAGATAAAAAGGCACATTCATCGCCTTAGAGAAACAAGAGAAGAGATTTCTGTGGGGAAAATGTCGGGAGCCGTGGGAACAGGAGCAGCCTTTGGAGAAAAATTCTTTTATATCCAGGAAAATGTCATGAAGCAACTGGGGTTAAAGGCGGAGATGCCCGCCACCCAGATTGTTGGCAGGGACAGATATGTCCATCTTTTTTCCTTCCTTGCAAATGTTGCCACTTCCCTGGAAAAATTTGCCACAGAAATAAGGAATCTGCAGAGAAATGAGATAGGGGAGGTGGAGGAGCACTTTGACAGGAAACAGGTTGGTTCATCCACCATGCCCCATAAAAGGAATCCTATAACATGCGAACAAATTTGTGGGCTTGCCAGAATAATAAGGAGCAATCTTATGCCTGCATGGGAAAATGCCATACAATGGCACGAAAGAGATTTATGCAATTCCTCTTCAGAGAGATTCATAATTCCGCATGCCCTCATTCTCACTGACTGGATTGTCCACAAAAGCAATGAGGTTTTTTCAAACCTGAAAATAAACAAGCAAAAAATGGAGGAGAATATTGAATTGAGCAAAGGATTGATTTTTACTGAATCCATAATGATGAAACTGGTGGAAAGGGGGATGAGCAGGCAGGATGCCCATGAATTGATGAGGGAATGTGCCATGGAAGCCATGGAAAGGGGCATTCACTTGAAAGAAATTTTGAAGGAGAGATTGAAGGATATGCATGCCAAAGATTTGGAAGAATTATTTGATGCCAGAAAATATATGGGGAGTGCTTCAAAAATTGTGGAGAAATCACTGAAGGAAATACAGAAGGATTTTCCCGAGATTGATATTTAATTCATCAAGGAGGTCAAGAATCTCATAACCTCTATCAAAATTGAAGTTGTTGAGGAAGAAGGATTCTCCCATAAACTTGTAGCCCCTGCTGTGGGCACCACTTCTAAAAACATTTTTTCCCTCCGCATCCAGCATGGCGGCAATTCCAAACCATGAGGCTGCCTGGGAAAATCTCCCGCCATTATAGGAATCCTGGCCCAGTATGTCGAGAATCAAAGCCATCCCACCATTCTCCGCATAACCCTGTGAGTAATTTTCTGCGGTATAATCATCATCGCCCTCTAAGTTTAAGAGAATTGAAAGCCCATCACCAACCAAGCCAGTGGCAAATGCCTGGGAGTAATCACCTGCAAAATAGGCATCATTGCCGTATAAATCGGCAAGTATAGCCACACCCCCCCTGGCCGCCGCCTGGGAGTAGGAATTGGCAGTGTATATATCATCGCCTTTTATGTCCAGCAGAATGGAAAAACTGTCTTCTGAATAGCACTGGGTTTTGTTATCTCCTTCATATATATCGTTTCCGTCTGCCTCAAAAAGAATTGAGATGCTGGTGTTAAATGCTACACAGGAGTGCCCCAGGTATTTGTCATTTCCTCCTGCCTCATACAGGAGAGATATTTCCCCATTGGAACAGGGGGTATTTCTGTAAATATCATTTCCTTCTACATCAAATATGAGATTTGCATTATGAAGGGATGACTGGTTGTTGTAGGAGTCATTGCCCCTTAAATCAAGGATGAATGAATCATTTCTTTCCGCATATATGTCATCGCCTCCAAAATCTATTATGAAGGAATAACCTCCATCAAAAACCTGTCTATTTTTATCACCGAAACATATCACATGATATTCATCATATATGCTTGTGTTTAAATACGTTGAAGAAAGGACATATGCCGCCCTTTTAACATTTGCCACCATCGCAGCCACCTTTTCAAGTTTTTCCTCCCGATATGCAGTGGTTATGACATCGGCATAGGAAAAAAGCAGGAGGGCGATGGCATATTTTGCATCCATAGAAAAATTTATTTTGTTGAGGAAAACATTAACCTTCTCCTCATCATATGAAACTCCTATGGCATTATAGAACTTCATTAATGCATCCTTAAGGGAACTTTCGCCATTGGTGAGATAGCTGTTGTTGCCAGTATATAAAACAAGGTCTTCCAGAATATTTGTTTTCTTCTGAAAATCCATGTTCTGTATTTTTTCATGGAGTGCAAAAATGAAATCCCTCACATCCTTCTGGCTTGGTATGGAAGGAGGTTTTTCAGAAGGACTGGATTGATTGAGAGGGAGCAGGAGTATGGTGATTACAATGAATATCAAAATCCTTTTCATTTCAGGTTAAATTTTTGTGGAGTATATATTTTTTGTTATTTGCCATTCTTCACGAAATTTCCTGATACAGGAATATACCGGAAATGATAGAAAGACAAAAACATTCTTCATCCTTCATCATCTTGGCATTTCTAAACTTCCTCATATAATATGGCTTAATATCATCAAAACATGAAAATTTTTATATTCCATCATAAATAAATTCATGGCTAAGATACCATTCTATCTCACCAATGCCTTTACAAAAAATCCATTCGAGGGAAATCCTGCAGGTGTTGTTCTCGATGCCGATGACATGGAAAAGGAAAAAATGCAGAAGATATCAGCAGAAATAAAAGCATCGGAAACAGCCTTTGTGATGGAGAGTGATAAAGCAGATCATAAAATAAGATTTTTTTCTCCAAAAAGAGAGGTTTCGTTATGCGGGCATGCCACCATCGCCTCCTTTCATACAATGATGGAAGAAGGGATGATAAGAGGGGAAAAATTTAGAGTGGAGACCATGGCAGGAATGATAAATGTGTATTTCATTCATGACATAATTTTCATGGAGCAAAAACCTGCTGTTTTCAGAGGAATAAAGGTGGGGAAGGAGGAGGTTGCCAGAGCCCTTGGGATAAAGGAAGGGGAAATTGCTGAATATCCAGTTGAAGCAGTTTCCACAGGATTATTCTCTCTTAATGTGCCAATAAATAGTATAGAAGCAATGGAAAAAATGAAACCTGATTTTGAAAAAATTAAGGATGTGTGCAGAAAAACTTCAACAGGAGCAATATTTGCCTTCACCTTTGAAACTTTAGACCCGAGATGTTATGTTCATGCAAGATGCTTTGCCCCCCTTTATGGCGTGAATGAAGACCCTGTTACGGGAACTGCCAATGGAGCCCTGGGGGCATATTTGAAGAAGCATAAACTCCTTGAAAAAAATCCCTACAGGGCTGAGCAGGGAGTGGAGATGGGGAGAAAAGGAATTGTAATGGTGGATGTGAGGGAGAGAGTAAGAGTAGGAGGGGAGGCATGCATTGTGCTGAGGGGAAAAATAGAAACTCAGGAGTGAAGATATTCCGCCACCCTCCTGAACCCTTCCTCTATGATGTCAATGTTTTCAACATGTGGTCCATAACTTATTCTCACTGCTTTTTCTAAACTCTTTCCAAATCCCTTACCTGGTATGAAAAGAACCCCCGTATTTTTAAGCACCCTTTTTACAAATTCATCTGCATCTTCTCCCACTTTCATTAAAGTATAGAGTCCTCCCTGGGGAATGAGGAAGGGCATGTCCAGATATTCCTTTATGGCATTTACCGTCGCCTCCGCCGCCTTTTTATATGCCTCCCTCGTTTTTTCCAGATATTCCTTCAAACTTCCGTCCTTCAATGCGGAATTTATATAATCTGTGAAGGCAAACTGATGCATTGTATCGGGGCAGAGAATGCTGCACTGCTGAACTCTCTCCATGGCGTCTATTATATCATCATGGGCATCCACCCAGCCAAGGCGTCGCCCCAATCCCCGTCCCCATTTGGAGTTGCTGTGAACTGCTATAAGATTGGGATGGTCTGCTGGACCCCACGAAAAGTATTTCGGAAGGGGGACAAAGCACTGGGTTTTGTATGCATAATCAAGAATGAGGAAGGAATCATTGTCCTCGCATTCATCATATATGGCTTTAACAAATTCATCTCCAAAAACCTGTGAGGAGGGATTGTCGGGGGAGGGAAAAAGAACAATGCGTGGCTTTTCCCTTTCATATATTTCTTTGAAGTCTTCAGCCATTTCATCCCCGCTTCTATACTCCCACCTCTCCACATCCAGGACGCGTTGCCTCGCAATTCTTGCATTTCTCACAGCCATTTTTATTTGCCCGGGGTAGTTGGCATAGGTGGGGTCCATCAGGAGTATGGAGTCACCATCGTTCATCAATGCAATGAATAAATCGTGCGTTAACTGGGTTGATGCCTGTCCCACAATTATATTCTCTATGTCCAATTTCACTCCAAATATCTCCTTCTCCATTTTTGCTATTGCCTCCCTGCATTCTTCAAAGCCGAGGGTGGGACTGTATTTGCCAGCATCATGAAATCTTTCTCCATCTCCACATATTTTCATGTATGACTTCCGAAGTTCTTCAGGAGGATGATGCCCCACCCATCCACCTCCATATGAAATTACCTCATCGGGGTTCAAACCCATATTTATTATATTCTGCCTGCTCGCCATCTTCATTATCTGTCTGATGGGCGAGGGAGTGTTCATCATTTCCTGTATCAAAGAGGAGAGACGCATGGGAGGATATGGAAAAAATGCATATAACGTTTTTTATCAGATTTTAAAACAAAAAGAGGGTGAAAAGGAGAGAAATTCATGGAAGAGTTGTATCACAAAATGGAAAATCCATTCTCCCATATCTTTTAACCATTCTGGCATGGTAAATCCATACACCTTCGGCATGGAAATGGGCAATCCATCACTCCATTCACTTTCCTCTCCATGAACATCCTTTGCCTTCACCCTTATGATGTAATTTCCCATACTCTTCCAGATATGGCTTGCACTGCATTTTTCTCCTGATTTGTAGGGACCAATCCATCCACTGTTATTCCCATCTCCCCAGTCAAAGAGGTAGTATATTTCATCATTATCCAAATCTGTGGTGAATGAGGAGTAGGTGTATGACTGGTTCACCATCCCGCTTGTGGGTCCCACAGGCTTGGAAGGTTTTTCGGGAGGATGATTTTGCAGGGAGGAAGTGGTGAATTTCCATATCTCGCCATAGGAAGCATGTCCATGGTTGTCCAAGGCAACTATGCGCCAGTAATAGGTGGTGTTACTCTGCAATTTCCCTGGATTGTAGGAATTTTGGGAAATATTTTTCTCCACCTGCGGGGGCGGGGAGGAGTCGCCAAAATATATGTCATATGTTATGGCATCTCCATCGGGATCGCTGCAATCCCATGTTAGGGTTACATCGGTTGAAATGTTTGTGGCATTGTCTTCAGGATATGGATTGGAAGGTGGATATGGAGGAAGATTTTGTGGGATATAATTAGTATCTTTTAGAAGGGCAGTCCACTGATTTATATCCCAGTAAAGGCTTTCGTTATACCACAATCTTATGTTTTCATAATCTGTCTTTATAACGTTATGGGCTGATGGTGAATACCAGAACTGGTAATGATTGGCATTGTCCAGGACATGATATCCATCCGTGTACAATCCAGCAGGTGAACTTACATTTTCAATTCCAGAGCATGAGAGGGCATGTTGGGTTATATAAACTGGAAAGTCATAATTGATTTGATATGGCACTGCAAGTTGTGCTTCTCCTTTCATACGAAGCCATAAAGTCATCTTGGAAACATTCCATGTTTCTCCTGCCTCTATGGGGAAATCATAGGGTGAGACAGCAGGTGTGACATTCTGCTTTAACTCAATATCCACATAGAATGAATTGGTGACGAAAGCCCTCTGTATTTCTCCTTCCATGTGAATGCTTGCTTTTTCCATGGCAAGGTCAGATTTCCTCACATATACTTCTCCATTCATGATGGTGTTTTGAAAATCCCCGTTAATTATTCCTGCCACTTCTATGGAACCCGTCACGTCTCCATGGAAGTTTAAAGTATAATTTTCCTCACTGATATTTACAACCCTGAAATTTGCATCCATAGCAATAGTGGCTGATGCCTGAGGAGTGCTGTAGGATATTTTCATATCATATTCCCAGTGATCATTCACGCTCCATACAGGTAATTCCGCTCCATCTTCATAATCCAAAGTTCTGTACAGAGGTAAAGTTGAAGAAAAAATGGGAGGTATAGAAAGAAGTGCCAGCACACAAATCACAATCATTTTCTCCTTCATTAAATCACCTATGCTAACACTTAGCACAGTAATAAATTTGCCTGCCTATATATTCTTTGTGGATGCAACCCTGTTCAGGATGTTAGCCCCAATTTACTCATATCCTTCTATTTCCAGCGATGGATCTCCCAGCAGAGCCCATTGCTCCACAATTTTTGTATCTATCAAGTCCTCCATGGGCGGGAAGGCATTTAAGTAATATATTAAATCTGAAGCATGGGTTTCGCCAAGTCTGTCTTTTCCTTCAGCATAACTTCTGAAAAATTGAATTTCCATATATCTCCCTCTTCCGCTAAGACAATCCTCTCCAGGAATTCCATATCCATACCCTGTGTTTGCAATGGTGGCTATTGTGCCTCCTCCTGACTTGCTGGCGAGCCACCACCCCCAGCATTTGGGCGACCATTCAGATTTGTAATAAATTTCTTTTATGTGCTTGAGTTTGAGGAGATTGAATATGCTAACATTAAACTGATTGTTATGACATCCGCCAACTATGCATATGGGATACATTCCGTCATTGGAGAATTTGTAGAACTGTGTCACATCTATGCCAATCCATGTGTTTTCGTCATGGGGAGGATGATTAGCCCAGCTCATTGGATTTCCATGTCCTGAAAAATGAAGGAAGCCACATCCCTGGCTTACTGTGCTTATTATATCATCTGCCCCTGTTAGAGTATCAAGGGATGTCCATAAAAATTCTGATTCAAAATTTTGCAGATAGCTGAAAGCCTTCTTGGTTGCCAACTCTCCTTCATAATATGGGTCATCATCGCCAGGATAGGTATCCCCAGCCACACCCACAAATTTTCGAACCCACTGGCTTCCATGGGCAGTGTTTTCGTATGTAATAATTTTGTTTACCATTATTTTCACATCCATTTTATTTCTGCATGCTAATCTACCCACATAAACATCAGGATATAAATCCACCATATCTTTACCAAACATTCTCCATTCCCCGAATATGCCATTGCCGTTGCTATCCCAATCTTCAAAAACAAGGTTGCCATTCTCATATTTATATAAATCCGCGAAATAGAGGTCGCTGGCAAAGGTTGATTCTCCTCCATCATCCAGATGGCTATAGCGCACTGGCATCAGCCATCTTTCCTGGAAAACTCCTCCCTGTCTTCC
>CAZTWM010000004.1:0-16477 GCA_964617935.1 uncultured Thermoplasmatales archaeon
TTTTTTTAAATAGAGAAAATGTAAGGCAGGAATATAGAAATGGAATGAGGAATATAATTTTTGGATGTTCATTTCTCTTTTTTCCTTGAATGCATTTCCATACCTCTCCATGTTTTTTGTAATAACGGGTTTCCTTCTTTCATTATCCAGAATTCATCATGTGGCGTTGGTCTATAACCATGAGATTTTTATTCTTCTCCTGTAATATATCAGGAAAAATCACAGAGAAAATTTAATAAAGGATAGCAAATTATCTTCCCACCATTTCCCAGTGATAATATGTACCTAATCATAGTTGGTGCGGGAGAGATAGGAGAGAAACTTATAACTCTCGCTCTCAAGAATAAAGACGATGTCGTGGTGATTGAGAAGGACAAGGATAAATGCAATGAGATTTCGAAAAAATATGATGTTGTTGTGGTGAACGCAGACGCCACAGAAAAGGATACATTAATTGATTCTGGAGCAGATAATGCGGATGCCCTCATTTCCACAGCAGATGATGCCACCAACCTTCTTGTCATATCTCTTGCCAAATCCATAGGTATACCCTCCTTGGTTTCACTGGTGAATAATGAGGAAAATGAGGACATGTTCATTGAAAAAGGAGTCAACATTGTTGGAAATCCTGCCGCCATAACTGCTGAATATCTTTACAATGCTGTCCTTCGCCCCATGGTCAAGGATTTTATGACTCTGGGCAATAAAGCAGAGATTTTCAAGATAAGCATCCCAAATGATTCGAGGGTGATAAATAAACCTGTGGGGAATGTGAAATTACCGCGGGGGGTTAACATAATAGCCATAGAGAGGAATGATGAGATTGTTATTCCATCGGAAAAAAGTATATTCAAGGAAGGAGATTTGGTTACGTTGCTTGCGAGAAAGGACAAAATAGATAAAACAATGAGTGTTTTCTTTGAGAAGTAAATGAAGGATTTGAAAATAGTCCTCAGAGATACTGGAGCGGTATTGATTGCAGTGGGAGTGATAACCCTCTTTGTCAACTTCATCCCCCTCATTTTCCATGAATATGAAAATATAAAATGGATTTTCATTACTTCCCTGATATTCTTTTTCTTTGGCTCCGTTTTCCTTACCCTTGGCAGAACCCCAGGTGAGCCCAAAATAAGGCACGCCATGATAACCGCTGCCCTTTCCTGGCTCATGATTTCATTAATATCGAGCATCCCCTTTTATTACATAGAAGGAATGGACTTCCTCTCTTCCTTTTTTGAATCTGTTGCAGGATGGACTGGCACAGGTCTGACCATGATTTCTCACCCCGAAGCGCTCACCGCAACAATCCAGTTCTGGAGGAGTTTCATTCAGTGGATAGGGGGTGTGGGGGTAATAGTATTAACTCTGGTTGTTCTTGCACGTCCTGGTACGGGCTCATTTACTCTATATCGTTCTGAAGCAAGGGAGGAAAAAATACATCCCAGCATAATATCCACAGTAAAAACCATATGGTGGATTTTCCTTCTTTATACCTTCATTGCCATAGCAGTTCTTTTCTTGGCGGGAATGCCATTGTGGGAGGCCATCAATCATGCCATGACGGGTCTTGCAACTGGTGGATTCTCCGTAAACAGCAACAGCATGGCTTCCTATTCCACCCTTATCCAATTCATGCTTGTCCCCATAATGATGGCGGGCGCCATCGCCTTTGCCACCCATTATGAATTTCTGAGAGGGAGGATAAAGAATTTCTTCAAAGATGTTCAGACACAGGTTCTTATCTTTTTAATTTTAGTGGGAGCAGTTATATTGACATATATAAACCATGATATTTATTCCAGTTGGGGCACCGCCTTCAGAATTTCTGCCTTTCAATATGCCTCCGCCCTAACATGCACTGGTTTTTCCACCACCAATTTATCACTATGGAGTGGAGAAGCAAAACTTTTCCTCTCTCTTGCAATGATTGTGGGAGGGGCTGCGGGTTCGACGGCGGGGGGAATAAAGCTATTTAGAGTCATACTGCTCACTAAAGGAGTGGGATGGAAAATAAGGAAGATATTTTTACCACCGAAGGGAACTTTCCCCCATAAACTTGGAGGAAAACTTTTGAGGAGGGAGGAGGCGATAGAAGAAATAAGCGAGGCAGCCATTGTTTCCTTTCTCTGGCTCATTCTTCTTGCTATAGGTGTTTTTGTGGTATTGCATGTTACCCATGCAAGTGTGGAGAATGCAATATTTGAAGTCTGCTCTGCCCAGGGAAATGTGGGCTTGAGTGTTGGCATCACCGCCATGAACATGAATCCAGTGGCGAAGTTCATGCTTATATTAAATATGTGGGTTGGGAGACTGGAGATAATACCTATCCTTGTTCTCATAAGGGCTTTTCTGCGAGGAGGAAAGATTTTCTAAAGAGCATTCATTAACAGGCGGGAGGAATCCACCGCACAGTTGATACCAACACCTGTGGAATTTACAGAATCTCCAGCAAGGTAAAGATTTTTAACGGGCGTGATAACACTGGGCTTTTCATTGTCTATGGTTTTTGCCACTCCATCCAGATGACATATTGATGCATATAAACTCCACTCCATCTTTTTTCTGTAGTCTGGTATGAGTTTTTCCATATTCCTTTCCACCATTTCCCTTAACTCTTCCATTTTTTCCTTTTTCCTTGCCTCTTCTGGTGTGCATATCACATAACTCTGTACAAGACATTTTCCTAAGGGGGCAACATTATTTGCATAATTCATTTTGAAGTCAATCATTCCCACAACCTCCCCCCCTTCAAATGAATCATTTCTTTCCATTATCACAAATGATTTATCCAGCAATTTTTCATCCACTCCATGGAGGGCATGATATGAAACCAAACTCCCTGTTCCCTCCAGGCTCTTCACCTTTTTCACCCATTCCTCAGGAAATTCATCCCTCCTGGCTACTGTAAAAAGATGTTGCACGGGCATGGTGGCTATAATGGCATCATACTCCTTATCCTCATCCATCATTATTCCCTTTGCCATCCCATTTTCAATGATTACCCCCTTTACTCTCCTATTGAGATATATCCTCCCTCCATTGTTCTCCACAAATTCTGCCATCTTCTCTGCTATCCTTCCCAGTCCTCCTTTTGGATACACCACAGGATGTCCTCCCATCAATTCCCTCTGTGCAAAAAGGGTTTCTCCAGCGGAAATTTTCCTCAAATCATTCACCGTTGTTATAAGGCGCGGGAAAATCCTGAGCACCATTTCCATCTTTCCCCTCCCATATTTTTCAATGAGTTCATCCACCGACATTCTTTTCATTTCCTCAATCTTTGACTTTCGGGTGAAGAGAAGTTGCATTATTCGAGGAAGCATCGCCATCTTATCCTTCATTTCCAGAATGGGATAATGGATTTTTTCACCAACAAAACCGAGACGGGAGCCTGCAAATTCTATTCCCGAATTTATTTCCCTGAGAAATTTTACGGTGGCACCATTTTTTCCTCCTCCTATGAGGTGAAAACCTAAATCAACGGCATATCCCTTTGCTTTTTCCATTAACTCTTCCATGGATGGCTCAGCCCATCTCAATCTCATCTCAAATTTTTTTAGCAGGCTTTCATAATTTTCATCTATACTGCATGATAATGCTCTCCCCCCCAAAAAATTACTTCTTTCATATACATCCACACTCCATCCCTTCTGCAACAATTTTATGGCTGCGGCAAGCCCTCCAGTTCCCGCTCCTATTATACATGCTTTCATTTTCACATCTCCGGCTGAAATAATTTTGCTCCTGTCAGAGGAGTGAAGAGGATATACCATAAAATCGGAAGAATGACAAGAATAAAAGATATCATGCCGATTTTACTGACAAGCATTACGGGAACTATGGAATATCGTGTGAAGGCAGCAGAGGCAATCAACTTTCTTATCTTTCTTCTATCAAATTTTTTAATTCCCAGCAATCTTACTTCTATTAAAATAACCATTGCCATCAGGATTAAGAGGAGGGCAATCTGCCATATGAAATATTTTAAGCCATATATGAATGGAATGAAGATGAGGAGAAGAGATGAAATCCTTATTCCCATACCGAAAATTTTGAAATGCCATGGTATAACAACTTTCTCCTTTTCCACCTTTACTCCAGATGAAAGAGCAATATTCTTAACCCCCATTACAAAATCATGGTCTGCATCTTTTATTCCGCCCTCCACTGCATTCATGTGAAGTGTTTGGTTAAAGGTGAGGATGAATATTATCCATGTGAGGAGCGTTGGCTCTCCGACGGCGAGGGCTCCAAATAAGAAAACAAGGGACATGGAAAGGGCAACGGTAAAATCAGAGCCAGGAAATTTCTTCCCATATATATTATAGAATGTGCCCAGTATTCCTGCAAGGGTGAGGGAGGCGATGGCAGCAAATTTCATTTCGTTGAACACCTCATTTTTCAACAAAAGAAAAGCAAAGAAAAAGGAGAGGATAACACATAAAATGCTTATTGCCACAGCATTTTTCCTTTCCACCAACCCGCTCACCAGCGGCTTTTTCCTCAATTCAGGGATTAATGCATCCAGTTCCACATCTGCATAATCGTTCAGCACAAATCCAAATATGGCAGTGAAGCAACCAATAATGAACAGAATAGCAAGTTTGTAGAAATCATATACGCCAACTGAGATGGCGCCGAAAACTGGGGGGATGGCAAGCCCACCAAGCCCTGGAAGGCGGAGGAGTTTAATATAAGCAGCAAACCTTTCATTCATTGGCTAAGAAAAATGAAATGGATATAAGAGATTTATGTTATTATATTATCCATACATTATATCCTCTGATTTGTCCCCCGATTCCTCTTCCTCAAATTTTTCCTTCATCTTCTTTTTCTTTATGAGTTTGTATTGCCTCCTTCTCCCCACAAACATGAAATCAAATCTTATGAGGCGTATGAAAATTTTATCAGGCAACGGTTCCATCACCAGTATATTTTTCGCCTGCATCTTGATCAATTCCGTCTTTGCTCTTCTCTCCGAAATACCAAGTTTTTTACTCAATTCCTTTAAAGTTATGGGATACTCTTTCTGCAGTATCTTTATGATTCTCTCTTCCATTGTTCCCTTCACTATTTCAATCATTTTTATATTTATACTCAATATTGCATGCTCCCTCCATGGAAACCATGCAGGGTCCCACGGGATGCGAAGGAGTGCATGCCCTTCCAAAGAGAGGGCATTCTTGAGGATATATTACGCCCCTTAACACATCTCCGCACCTACAACCGGGCGGTTCAGGGATATCTTCCACGTCCCCTATAATGTCTTCATATACTTTTTCTGCATCATATTCCTCAAAATCTTTTCTTATCTTCATCTTTGACAGGGGTATGGATGGAAATCCTCTCCATTTGGCATCTTCAGGTTCAAAAACCTTCTTCATCACCTCCTTTGCCTTTTCATTCCCCTCTTCCTTCACCACCCTTCCATATTCATTTTCCACCTCATGTCTTCCCTCCTCAATTTGACGTGCAATCATATATACAGCCATGAGCACATCAAGAGGTTCAAACCCTGCCACCACCTGAGGAATTCTGTATTTTCTGGAGATGGGCATATATGGTTCGGTCCCTATTATTGCGGAAACATGACCTGGACATATTATTCCATCTATTTTTATTTCTCCCATCCCCAAAAGAGCATCCATGGCAGGAGGAACATATCGATGGCAACTCAAAACCCTGAAGTTTTGTGGATGCCGTAATATGGTGGCAGCGGTGGAGGGGGCGGTGGTTTCGAAGCCCACTCCTATGAAAATTACTTCCTCCTTTTCCGCCATTTTTATTGCATCGTCTATGCCATATACTATGCGAACATCTCCTCCCTCCGCCTTTATCCTCTGCAAACTTGTGCCGCCTGCGGGCACCATCACCATATCTCCAAAAGTAGCGACGGTATGCCCATTCTTGGCAAGTAATATTGCCTTGTGTATTTCAGATGGGGTGGTGACGCAAACGGGACAACCAGGACCCTGTATTACTTCTATGTTGCATTCTTTAAGTATGCCATCTATGCCATATTTCACGATTGTATCCTGATGGGTGCCGCATACATGCATTATTTTTAATGGAGTGTTGAACTCCTTTATTTTTTTGATTATTTTTTCGGCAATTTTTTTATCTCTCAACTGCAACATCTTCAATCTCCATCTCCACATTTTTTATTAGACATTCCCTCCCTTTCACTATCTCCACCTCTCCTCCGCATTTCGGGCACCTGATTATGGGAAATGTGATATGAAAATCATCTTTCATTCCATATTCAACGCCTCCCTCATATCCACATTTTATGCATTTCACCCTCGCCTTTTTCTTTTTTATTGAAATCTTGGCATCTTCCATTATTGTGTTTTCCTTTAAAATATCAAAGGCAAATTTCATCTGTTCTTTTCCCAAAAATGTGAGTTCCCCTATTTCAATTTCAACCCTATAAATTTTAATAGCCCTGTATTTTTTTGCCTCCTCAAGAATTGCATTTACAATTCCCTGCATGGTGGAGAATTCATGCATTTTCCATTATCTCCTCAAAAATTTTTAATGTTTCCTTGGCATCTTCCTCATTCAAAACCTGAATGGCAAATCCAGCATGGACAATAACATAATCTCCTTTATTTACCTCAACAAGAGAGATGTCCGCCTCCCTTTTTATTCCTCCATAATCTATAATCGCCTTATTTCCTTTTATTTCTTCAATCCTTCCTGGAATGGCAAGACACATCAAATGTTCATGGAGGAGTTGTATAAATGCTTTGTCCCCTCATTCCACCCTCATCATTTTCCTTTCCCCATATCCCGTTATAACGGGAATATAGCCCCTGAGCATCTCATTTATTTCTTCATCCCCTGTATCCACTTTCAGAGAGGAAAGTTTTGCCATCTTTTCCTTTGTTCCCACAACCATTATATTCTTTTTTCCCACTTTCTTTATAACCTCACTGCTTATGGGCTGGTTTCCTCTCCCAAAGATGAAACCCTGTCCCCCCAAGGGACTGACCACTATCTTTGCATTTTTTTCCAAAAATTTCAGTATCTCCTTTTCTGATGCATCCCTGCAAATTAACCTTTTTCCTTTCACCACATCTATGCCGAGAAAACTCCCTTCTATTCCTATCGCCCTTTTTATCTCCCATGTGGTGCTTCCTCCTCCAATTATGTACATGGTTTTTTCGTCCATTCTTTCCATAAACCACTCCACAATTCCCTCCTTTCCACCACTGGAAACGTCTTTCCCTCCCTGCAATTTTATGTGTAGAGGGGAGAGGGCATATCCTTTAAGTTTTACTCTCAATTCCCCCTTCCTGAATGCCTCCTCATCTATATCCATTATCTCCCTTTCCCCCATCTCCAGTTCCTCCACCGAATCCAATATCTCCGCCGCATCCCTCGGGGTTAAAGCAAAGACAGCAGAATACATCTTTACCCCAGCAGGTATTCCAAGTATAGGCATTTTGGCATCGACGACATCAAATATGTCGGCAGCTGTTCCGTCCCCGCCTGCAAAAACGATTACGTCAACAATCTCTTTCATTATTTCTGCAGATTTTTTTGTATCTTCAGCAGTTGTAACTGAAGGGGCATGATATATTACATGCCTTTTCTTTCCAACTTTTTTGAAAATTTCCTCTCCCATGATGCCAGAGCAGGTATAGAAATCTCTCTCCACTTTTAAGGCGCGTAAAAATTCTTCAGCCCTCACAGGGGACACAGGTGTGGCGCCCCTTTTCCTTGCTTCCTCTTCCATTCCATCTGTGCCCTTGAGGGCGACCTTGCCCCCCATTCCTGCAATGGGATTTAAAATAAATCCCACCTTCATCATCTGACTTCCTCAATCCTATCCTGTATTAATTTCTGTGCCTTAAAAAGTCCCTGTCTCAGATTTTCTATTTTTTCCCTTATGCTGGAGGATGCATCTCTCAACTCCTCATCCATCTGTTCAAGATAGCCACGGCATGCTATTATGGTATTGAGCAGGTCATATGAAATCTCCCTCAATGGTGTAACTTCTAAGTCTCCAGCCCTTTCTTTGAGAAGATGGGTTTCTGGTTCTTTTCTATCATCACTGACCCTTTCATATAAATCCAGATATAGTTGAAGGGCTTTAACCAGTTCATTACCCAGAACAGTATGCTTTTTTCCATATTTTTCTTCAACAAATTCCTTAAATTTAGTCCATGTTTCTTCCTGTCTTGAATCAATCCTTACTCCAATTGGCTTACTCATATTATCATCGTTTTGCTAACAATCTGTCTTTTGTATATATGTTTTTTGGTGAGGGTGTGGGAGCATAAAAAGAAGAAACAAATATATATTCCTCCTTTCTTTCCCATCATGGAAAAGACATCTCTTGGAATGGAGGAAAATATAGAGGGGGCTTTGTGCTATGTCCTTGGATGGGTTACGGGCATAGTATTTTACCTACTGGAAAAAGAAAACAAGTTTGTACGCTTCCATGCCATGCAATCAATACTGGTGTTTCTGCCGCTGTCAGTGATATACTGGATATTCGGATGGATGCTGTGGTGGATACCCTTTATAGGATGGGCAATAAGCATACTTATCGGGCTTTTGATGTTTATACTATGGATTGTACTCATGATAAAGGCATATCAGGGAGAAATGTTCAAACTCCCCGTAGTGGGCGACATGGCAGAAAAAGGCTTCTAACCTTTCCCATCCATTTTAATTTCAATCAGAAGAAATCATCCAGTTTCGGGTGTTTCACCTTATCATTTTTGAAAAGAGAGTCCATGAATTTTTCATATAGGAGAATGCGCTGCCTGGTATAATTTGGAACATTGAATTCCTCAGCCAGACGCTTGGCTGACTCCAGATATTTCTTAACTGATTTTTCATGCACAGTGAGCACCAGATTTCCACCGCATTTTATGCACACCCCCTTCAACGGCACCCTTCTGTATTTTGTGTTACATTTTATACACCTAAATTGCTGCCTGGTAAATGCTCTCATATTCCCCACTAAATCGGGCAGGAAATGCTTTTGAATTACCCTGCTTGCCACATCCCTTTCATCAACAGCCCTTATTTTTATTGCCAAAGATAGTTGAGCCATCAACTTTTCTTCCATCTTACCGAATTTTTTATATGCAGATATCTTGGGTCCTTCTCCAATATCGGGCGTATCATGGGTGAAGCCAAAACCAGTGAATTCTCTTTCTGTTCCCACCCTATGTGCTACAAGATCCATCATGCTTTCCATTTCCTTGGGATGGGGGAATTCCAGGGTCTTTCTATAAAATTCTAAGGGATATTGATTCAGCAAATCCAGATTAAGGGCTTCCTTATCTATTTCAGATGGAGAAATGCGGGTGGCTATAACCAGGGGTAAATCCATTTTTCCTCCCCTCCCCTCCGGTATATACTCTCTGGAGAAATTTATAAGAGTATCCAAAAGCAGCATCATGGCATCCTCATCTCCATCACAGTTTCTTCTCTTGGCAGCATGGAAGAAGGGATGGGCACAGCATACGTTGGCGTCTATGAAGCCTATTATTTTTCCTATCACGCCTGCTGAAGTGTGGGGAGAGAGCCCCACAACCAGGTGACCAATCAAATCCTTTCTCTCCTTCACATTATAATAGGGTTCCATCCCGTATATTTTCACCAGAGTGTCATCAATAAAGTTTGCCACCCTCACCATATAATCGCCGCCTCTGGTGGAGGGAATTACATCCTGTGGCTTGAGTTCACATATCTGGTCATCTCTCTGCAAAGGATTTCCTTCGTAGTCATGGGTGTAACCCAGTTTTTTAAGTGTTTCAACATCTGTTCCTATTTCATAGGGCTTGAAATGGGTGAGGGGCATATTTGTCATGTCAAATCTTGCAGTGCCATCCTTAAATACATATACTTCATGAAATGCCCTCAATATACCTTTTTTAATGCATTCCGGCGTCTTCGTTCCGGAGGATAAACCTATTACTCCCTTTATTTTTGCTGGAATATTCACACCCATCTGAGATGCTTCCTTCCTTGTCTCATCAGCCACATTTACAGAAAATTTCTTTATTTTACCTGTAAAATATGTATGTCCCCCGCATGAGCATCTCGATTTATATGTGGAGTTTCCACACCTCTCACACCTCCTTTCTCCCATCTCCACCTCCGTCCTTTTTGCTTCCAGCAACAACCTCTCCTTTCCTCCAGCAAGCCCCACCGGGAAAAGGAGATGGGGGGATGTTTTCATCTTCCTTTCTGCCGCCTTTTCAGGCCTCCCCATTCTTGCCCCTATCCTGTAGGGAGAACGGGGCATTATTTTAATCCCCGACATTTCCTGAATGGCTTCCATGACCTCCCCTTCACTTTTCCTCACTTCCACAATTTTTCCTTCCTTTACCTCAAAGCCACAGCATTTTATGAGAGGAATGGCATATCTTTCCAGCACATATTCATCTCTCTCCAGATGAAGGGCGCCGAGTTTCAGCAGAATCTCCTTTATTTCCTCATTTTTCTTCAGATAAAGTTTTCCATCAAATCTCCCATTCCTTATACTATCCCTCAATTTATCCAGTTCCTCCCCGTTTATATCATGCCAGAAAAGATTATATCTGGGATGGAGGGGGATGCCATAATCCTCTGAAATTCTGAAGGCAGTTTCGGCATCCATACTTTCGAAGTCATCAATGGAATATTTCTCCCTTACCTCATTCAAGTCAACCTTCTCCTCCAATTCCTGTATCCACCACTCATAGCAGTAACCTGAAGGTGGCAGGATGGCATTGTTTTCCACAAACTCTCCAAAGGGTATCAAAATTTCCCCCAGGTCAATGATTTCCCTTACTTTTCCCCTTAATTCCTTTGCCTTACCAACATCATTCACCTGAATGAAGTCACCATTATCCAGAAGAACCATGGGTCCTTCTATGGATTCACATGGTGTGGCTATCGTTCCTTTTCCAGGTCTTTCAGTTTTAATCTGTGTCCCTATGGCTATGAATTCATCCAGTAAAAACATGGTGGCGGGATTTATGGCGAGAGCCGCCAGCCCGCATGTCCGCCCTCTTCCATATCTTATTCTGAAGCCTCCTTTTCTGGAGGGATGGCTGAATACGGGGCGACCTGCTATTATGTCCTTGATATATTTTTCAGATGGGTTTATTTCGTGTTTTTCCTCCTCTTCTTCATACATGAATTTCTCCAGGAAATCCCATCCCTGGAGATTGAGGTTTTTTACATGTTTCAAAAGTTTTGGGGCTTTAAGGCAGAGTCCCTCTGCTATCACCAGGCATGCTCCTCCCCTTATTTTATTTGTTTTTACCCTGGGCAAATCTCTTTTTCCCATCACTTCTTTATCTTCCGTTGCCTCACCATTTATGCATACGGGGCAATTTCTTATTATCAATTCAATTTCTTCGGCAGAGGGAAGGTATTGGAGATGGGTGACCCTATCATATAGGGGAATCTCTTCTTTATATCTCTCTATTTCATCCTCAGTTGCTTTATATCTCTCTATTCCAAGTTTCCTCCTCACCAAATCTGCTATTAAAACGCTCATCGCCTCCCCTGTCCCCCCAGCAGAGCGTATTGGTCCCGCAAAATATAAATCAACATATCTACTCCCATCAGCATTTTTTCCTATTTCCACCCCCGAAATTCCTTCCATGGGGGCAACGAGGACGCCTTCTGTAAGAATAGCCAAACCAGTTCTCACCGCCTGCTCTATTATGCTGGCGAAACTTCCTTCCATATTTTCAGCAATCTCCAGGGCAATTTGAAGGGCGGTTGCCTCCCTTCCCATTTCACCGAGATATTTTCTTATCCTCCTTGATATGCCTTTGGGACCAACCAGTTCCTCCACTCTATCGGCAAGGTCTTTTGCAAAGGAGGTTTCCACTTCCAGTTTTGGGTCAAAGCCTTTCCTCCTCGCATGTGTGGCAATTTCGTAGCATTTCTTTGCCTCTCTTTCTATCTCCTTAAAATAATTCTCCACAATGTGAAAATGATGGGGAGATATAAAATTATTGAATTTGATGGCGATGAAGCCAAAACCTTTTATATTACGCCGTAATATAGAAAATATGGAAATGCTGGGCGATAGGAAAGGGATGTTGAAGAGTATAATAAAACAGTTGCATCAGGGGGCAGATATTGAGGAGATGAGGGAAAAGGCGAAGGAAATTTTAAAGGATTTGACACCTGATGAAATAGCAGAGATTGAACAGGAAATGGTGAAGGAAGGCATAACAAGAGAGGAGATGGAAAAGTTATGCGATATACACCTCGAGGTTTTTAAAGAAAGCATTGAAGGAAAATCGCTCTCCCTGCCAGAATGGCATCCCCTCCATATTTTAATGGAAGAACATCGCATTCTTCTTCGCCATGCCAGCATGCTGGCAGAGGCGGCAGGAAAGCATGATGAAAAGGAGACGGAAAAAATCATTAGCCATGTAAAGGAGGCGGAAAAGCATTATCTGAGGGAGGAAAACATTCTTTTTCCTTATATGGAGAAGCATGGGATAACTGAGCCGCCTGCCATAATGTGGATGGAGCATGATAAAATAAGGGAGATGAAAAAGGGCATATACGATGCCATGGAAAAAAAAGATTATGAAAGAATGAAAAATCTGGCGGGAGGGCTGGCGGAGATGCTCTCACACCATTTTTATAAGGAAAATAACATTCTTTTCCCCACCGCCTTTAAGATAATGGAAGAAAATGAATGGGATAGTATAAGGAAGGAGTTTGACGAAATTGGTTACTGCTGCTTTATCCCTCAAAAAAGAGCGGAGCATGAAGAAAAAGAAAAAATGGGGGAGGGAGAAATAAAATTTGAAACAGGAAATTTGTACATGGAGGAATTGGAGGCAATGATGAATTCTCTTCCCTTCGACATCACCTTCATAGATAGGGAAGATAGGGTAAAATATTTCAATCAATCCAAGGAGAGAATTTTCATCAGAACGAAGGCAATAATAGGGAGGAAAGTTCAGAACTGTCATCCAAGTAAGAGTGTGGATGTGGTAAATAAAATACTGGAAGAATTCAGGAATGGCACAAGGAGCAAAGCAGAGTTCTGGATCGATATGAATGGCAGGAAGATATACATAAGATACTTCCCTGTCAGGAGAGATGGAGAGTATGTGGGAACAATGGAGGTGACCCAGGATATAACTGATATAAAGAAAATAGAAGGAGAGAGGAGGTTGCTTGACTGGAAATGATTGAAAAAATCGCTGAAATCTGGCTGGACATGTCTCCTTATCTTCTCCTTGGTATGGTGGTGGCGGGATTACTTCATATATATGTGGGAAGCGATTTTATAAAAAAACACATGGGGAAGGGAGTGAAAAACATAGTTAAAGCAAGTTTACTGGGTGTTCCCCTGCCTGTATGTTCATGTGGTGTTATACCCATTGCATCTTCCATGAGGAGGGATGGGGCAAGCAGAAGCGCCACACTCTCTTTCTTGGTTTCCACGCCCACCACAGGTGTTGATTCCATATTTGCCACCTATTCCCTTCTCGGTCCCTTTTTCGCCATCTTCCGCCCTCTATTTGCTCTTTTTGCAGGCATATTCACAGGCTTTTTGAGTCATGCTGTGGATAAAGAGGAAGAGAGAGAGGAGAGGCATGGGCATGTGAAAATGGAAAGGAGGAGCCTGAGGGAGGCGTTGAAATATGCATTTATTGAAATGCCGGAGGACATAGGAAAATGGCTTGTTATAGGTGTGGTTGCAGGAGGTATAATAGCATCCATTCCATTTACTGTAAAGGCAGCATATCCTTTTGACATGCTCGCCGCCCTCCTTGTCTCCCTGCCTTTATATGTATGTGCCACAGGTTCCATACCTGTTGCTTTAGTCCTCATTGAGAAGGGTTTTTCGCCTGGTGCTGCCCTGGTGTTTTTAATAGCAGGACCTGCCACCAATACGGTAACTTTATCCTTTGTAAGATACAAATTGGGCAGGAAAAGTTTTTTCCTTTACCTTTCTTCCATTGCCTTTCTTTCCCTCCTTGCCGGCGCCTCCTTCAATTTTCTCTATCAGACATTTGCTGGAGGAAGTTATCGCCCCTTCTACCTTCCCCAGTGGTTTAAAATTTTGAGCGGCATCATTCTGGCAGTGCTGATTCTATCATCATTTTTAAGAAACCTGTTAAAGAAGGAGGTTGAAATGGAAAACAGGGTGTATGTGCCAGATATGAAATGCAGGAACTGCAAACACACCATAGAAAATGTTTTGAAGAATGCAGGAGTGAAAAAATTCGTTGTTTCCTTGGAAAAAAAGATGGTTGGATTTGAAGATGTGGAAAAGGAAAGAGTTATTGATGCCATAAAAAGGGCAGGTTATAAGGTGGAATGAAAAATTATTCTTCCCTCCAGTTGGTGACCATCACTCCTATAACAAAAGCAATTATGGCGAAAACAAAAATTATTGTTGTATCCATGAAGGCGGTGGAAAAATCTCCATAAATCATGGCATTTCTGAGTGCTTCATTTACGTAATATAGGGGGAGGATTTTGGCAATGGTAACGAGGAAGGAAGGCATTATTTCAAGAGGGAAAAACGTTCCTGCAAGAAACATCTGGGGAAATGTTATTATATTCCCAGCAGCGGATGCAGTGTCCTCATCCTTAACATATCTTGCCACAATCATTCCCATGCCAGAAAAAGCAAAACTTGCCGAGATTATAGCCACGAATAAATAGAGATTTATTTTGAAAGAAATATTCCATATTATAACCCCGACAAGGAGTATGAGGAATGTTGAGAGAAAAGCCATGAAAAGCATATACAGCATTTTTGCCATAATCCACTCGTGCTTTCCTACAGGAGTTGTTATGAGTTTTCTAAGTATTCCATTTTTTCTCAATCTCACGTTTGACTCAATGGTTCCAAAAATGCTGGTGGTCATTACGGTTAATGCTATAATACCAGGGATAAAGAAATCAATATAATTGAACTTTTCCTGAATAATGCTGGTGGTGTTGAAATGAAAATAGTTTTTTCCTCCTGAAAGGGCAAGGTTCATCTGCCCTGCAAATTGAGAAACAACGCTTATTATAACCCCATTTCTTTGGGCTTCGCTTTCATCCAGATAGAGGGTGATGTTGGGGGCAATACTTTCATTTTTCATAAATATTGCCATCCCCAGATGGGCGAGATAGTCTCTGGGTATTACCATCATGGATTTTATTTTTTTCTCCCTCAGAAATTTCATGAGGCTGGAAGCATTATATTTTGAAGTGTTGACGCTCCTTATTTCTATAACCCCTGTTTTTTCCATGCCCTTGTAGAGGGCATCATATATGTTGCTTTCATTCCCCAGAAATGGAGGAAGAAAACTCCCGTTTAATAAATTGCTCTGGTTTACATATCCATTTTCATAATCATAATTTGCCACATAAAGGGCGTAGGTGCCGCTCCCTCCTCCAGAAAAGATTGCACCAAATAGAAGGATAAGAATGACGGGGAAGGCAAGAGTGAAAAATAATGTGCTTTTATTCCTCACAAAATGCCTTAAACTTGCCATGAAATCAATAATTATAAATTTCAATCTCATTTTGAATCACCTCCAAGTTTTTCCCCTGTTAATTGGAGAAATACATCTTCCAGGTCTGAATGCTTTATATCCACCTCCCTATATCTCATACCCTTTTCCCTAAGGTAGAGGAGTATATCCATCACTTCATCTCTTTTTTCCATTTTTATCTCAACATTGGAATTTTTTATCTTTATCTCCTTTGCTCCCCATTCCTCCATCACATTTTCAATTTCTTCTGGTGAACCACCCTTTATTACAAGGGTGCTTTTTCCACCATATTTCTCCATCAACTCTTCAGGACTTCCCTGCGCCACTATCCTCCCTTTATGAATTATGGTAACCGTATCTGCAAGATATTCTGCCTCCTCCATATAATGGGTTGTTAGAAAAACAGTTTTTCCCCTATTTTTCAATTCTTCGATAGCACTCCATACCTCCCGCCTGGAGCGGGGGTCAAGTCCTGTTGTTGGCTCGTCAAGGAAAATTATCTCAGGGTCATTTACAAGGGCAATGGCGACGCCCACTCTCTGTTTCAATCCCCCAGAAAGATTTTGGTAGAGAACATTTTCCTTATCCTCCAAATTCATTATATCAATTATGTGGTCAACATCTGCACTTTTTTTGTAAAGGGATGAAAAATAAATGAGTGTTTCCCTGACAGTGAGGCGGTCAAAGGATGAAAATTCCTGTGGAAGGACTCCTATTTTTTCCTTTATTTCTTTATTTGTTTTACTCATATCATGCCCCAGCACCTTTATTTTTCCTCTGGTAGGCGTTCTTATCCCTTCTATCATTTCCACCGTCGTTGTTTTCCCTGCTCCATTGGGACCCAGGAAGGCAAATATTTCTCCTTCCTTTACTTTGAAAGAGATGTTATCAACTGCCTTTAACTCACCATATATTTTTGTTAAATTTTCTACCTCAACCGCATAATTCATTGTGGATGAGAAAAGGTGAATATTTAAAATTTTTCAAAG
>CAZTWM010000004.1:16577-17875 GCA_964617935.1 uncultured Thermoplasmatales archaeon
CATTCTGTGTAACATTTTTTGATTCCACTTTTTCATAACGAATCTTTTATTCCATACACTGTTTCTATTTCCTCCAAAAATTCAGCAATTTTCTGTTTTTCTACCATAACTCCTCTTATTCAGAAATTTTGTCAATATGGTTTGGATTCCTAACATAAAGTTTATTTATCCATTTCTGTTTCAAATAAAAAGCGGGGTGTATTGATGGAAAACAAAAGGATAATAACAATCTTTTTTGTGGGTTTTTTAATGTTGAGTGGAGCGGCTGTACTTGCTCTCAATGGGTGGAATGGAGACAGCAAACTGACCGATAAAGCATCTTTAAAACCCTTTTCCGTCATGGACAGTGAAGGTAACATATATGTTGTATGGGAAGGGTATAAAGATGATGAAGGAATATATTACAAATATTATAATTCCTCCTCCCACACTTGGAGCAATGATATTCTAATTGCTGGTGGAAATTGCACGAATCCAAAAATAGATATAGACAATGGCAGAATATATGTGGCTTGGCAAAAAAATAATCAGGAACGGGAGATATACTTTAAAGAGATAGATAAAAATGGAAACAATGTGACTCAACCCATCCAGTTCAATATCCAAAATTCAACAAATCCTGGTTTTTTGGCAAAAGATGGAAGATTATATTTTGTATGGGAGCATAATGGGAGTGTATTCTATGAAATGTATGATACCAACTTAAATAAATGGTATGATGAAATTGAACTGGAAAATAATGGTAGCCTGCCAGTATTGCTATATGATGCATTGAAAGAAATGATGCACTTTCTTTACATTTACTGGAATAACAGCCACAATGAAATCCATTATATTCCAATGCATGTTGACAGGATAAGAACATCCTATGATGGCGATGGAGATGGCTTATATGATAGTGTTGAGAGGGGATGGACAAATTATTCCAATTCAACTTATGATGATAGTGATCCTTTAACAACAACAGATTGGCAAGACTATGATAGCGATGATGATGGTCTGCCAGATGGATGGATAGACGGCTGGAGTTATGATAGCCATGGCAATTACTGGGGAATAAACTACAGCAGGATAGATGGAGTAAAGCAGGCATGGGAAGGGGAGGATTTGAATCTAAATGGTAGAATCGATGCGGGAGAGACAAATCCGAATAGCAATGATAGTGACGGCGATGGCTTACCAGACGGATGGGAAGCATGGTATGGCTTAGATGCTTTGAATAATACTGGCAACAATGGAGCAAATGGCGATCCTGATAACGATGGCCTAACAAACATGCAGGAGTATGAAAATGGAAC
>CAZTWM010000005.1:0-17866 GCA_964617935.1 uncultured Thermoplasmatales archaeon
ACATTCAAAACATTTATATTACCTGCCCTTATATTTTTAGATGGATATATTCAGGAGATTGCTGTTGCCCGTTTCATCAGAATTTTTTTCTGAAGATGCTGTAAGGAGGGCAAAGAAATTTGTGGATGTTTTTGGGAGCGAAATCTATGTGGTTTACATTCCTGAGGAAAAAGCCATCAAAAAAATGGAGGAGGTTTCAGAGCCCTTCCTCACAGAGAATCAGAGGGAGAGAATGGAGGAGGTGGTGAGAAAACTGGCGGATAGCGTGGGGGATATAATATTTGATAATATGAAAAAAATCATTCCCCTGTCAAACAAAGAGGTTAGATTTGGCGAATTTTCTGATGTGGTAGAAGAAATTTCGGAAAGGGAAGGAATATCATGCATAGTAATGGGTTTTGAAAGGGAGTGCTTTATAAAATATCGCCTCCTTGAAAAAATAACCATGCCCGTATGGGTGGAGGAGGGAAAGGGAAGCACGGTGGTGGGAGCCTGTTCCAATCTTGCACCAAATTTGAAGGTTCCTTCCTTCACCATGGAATTTGCGGAGAAAATGGGGGAGGATGCATGTCTCCTTTACATAATAGATACCAGCGAAAAAGTGGAGGTGGATGAAAGGGGAAATAAATTGAGCAGAGATATGGAAGAATTGAGAAAAGTGGCATCATCTTTCAAGGAGAGATATAAGGAAAAAATAAGGGTGGAAATTGTTGAAGGGGATATGAAGGAAGAAATAGCAAAATTTGCTGGAGAAAATGATGCCGATGTTGTCATAATAGGAAGGGAGATGAAAAGGAGGGGCTTTTTCTCCCGTGAATTGAGAAAAGGAATAGTTGAAAGAGCAAAGCACAGCATACTTTTCCTGAATTAATTTATGCATAAACTAAATTTAATACAAAAATTTTTATGTAAGAAGAGTATATGCTTCCATGGACGATTTATCGTCTCTCACATCCAGAGAACTTAAGGGAGAACTCAGAAAGGCAGAAGAAAAATATCGCCAGTTATGCGATAAGAGGGATGAACTCAATCAGAAAGCAAGGGTTCTCAGAGAAGAAAGAGACATGCTAAATGAGGAGAAGAAGAAACTCATTGAAGAAATGAAGAAGGCAAAGGAAGAAAGAGACCGCCTTGTTAAAATAATGAAAGAACATAAGAAAAGGAGGGCGGAATACCAGCAGCAGGCAAAGGAATTGATAAAAAAGAAGAGAGAGCAGAGAGGGAAATATAAGGGAAACAGTCTGTTTTTAAAGGCGGAAGAATTGAAACTCGAGATAAGGCGTCTGGAGTATGAACAGGAAACGGTGCCCATGAGTCCAAAGGAAGAGGAAAGGATAATAAAGGAAATCAAGGAAAAGAAGAAGGAATATGAAAAACTTAAGGAGCATCTCAAGGAACAGAAGACGGTGGAGATAGATTTAGAAAATCTGGATAATGCCATAAACCAACTTTTTGAGATGGCGGATAAGGAGCATGAGATGGTTGTAAAATATTATAAGGAGAGTCAGGAATTCCATAATAAATTTTTGAAACTCGTGGATGAAATAGCAAATTTGATAAATGAGTCCAATCAGAAGCATAAAGAATATCTGGATATGAAGAAAAGGGCAGATGAATATCACAGAAAAGCAATGGAGTTGAAAGGGAAGATACTTGCCATAAGGAAGGAAAGGAAGGAGAGATATGAAAAGGCAATGAAAATGCTGGAGGAATTCAATATAAAGGCAAGGGCATTCATGGATGAGGAAGAGGTGGAGAAGTTCATAGAAGATAACATGGAAAAACTCAAAAAGGAAGGCAAGATAACCATTGGATTATAATGGGCGGCTTTGCTGTAGTGGGCTTGCAATGGGGAGATGAGGGCAAGGGTAAAATTACTGATTATTTTGCTGAAAAGGCGGATTGTGTGGTGAGATACCAGGGGGGGAATAATGCCGGGCATACCATAGTTGTTGGTGGCAGAAAATATAAATTTCATTTAATTCCTTCAGGAGTTTTGCACAGGAAAAAGGTGGTTATAGGAAATGGAGTTGTTGTCGACCCTTCCGTCCTCATTGATGAAATGGAAATGCTTCGCGATGCTGGAATAGAGCCTGATTTGATGGTGAGCGAAAGGGCAAATATTATAATGCCCTATCATCGCATTCTTGATGGAGCAGAGGAGAGTTTGCTGGGAAATAAAAAGGTTGGGACAACTAAAAGGGGGATAGGTCCATGCTATGCGGACAAAATTGCAAGATATGGAATAAGAATGGGGGATATCGTTGATGAAAAGTCCTTAAGGGAAAAGATGGAGAGGATAATGCCCATTAAGGAAAAAATATTTCAGATGTATGGGTTGGAAAATCCCGACATAAAAAAAATTGTGGAGGAATATCTGGAGTATGGAAGGGCACTGAAAAAATATGTTGATGATACCATATATTACCTCAACAGCATAATAGATGAAAAGACCGTTCTTTTCGAAGGCGCTCAGGGATTTTTGCTTGACATTGATTATGGAACATATCCATATGTAACATCATCCAATCCAGTGGCTGGAGGAATATGCACGGGGGCGGGGATAAGCCCGAAAAAACTGGAGAAAATAACTGGAGTGGCAAAGGCATACACGACAAGGGTTGGAATGGGTCCCATGCCCACAGAGGATGATGGAAAGGCAGGAAATCATATGGCGGAGAGGGGACATGAATTCGGAACAACCACAGGAAGGAGGAGGAGGTGTGGGTGGCTTGATTTGGTTGCCCTCAAATATGCCTGCATGGTGAATGGCGTTGATTCCATAGCAATAACAAAACTGGATGTTTTGGATGGACTGGAGGAAGTAAAGGTATGTGTTGCATATGGTTATGAGGGCAGAACACTGAATAAATTCCCTTCATCCATAAGGGTGCTGGAGAAATGCAAGCCAATATATGAAACCATGGACGGATGGGATTCTTCAGCAGGCATAAAAAGTTATGAACATCTACCTTCCAATGCAAAGAAATATATAGACTATATATCAGAAAATCTGGGAGTAAGGGTGGAGATAATATCCACAGGTCCTTCCAGAGAGCAAACAATAATGCTGGACTAATGCTAAAGCCCTATCCTCTCTGCTATACCTTTCATTGCATCAAGGGCTATGGAAAGAAATTCATCTAAGGAGATGTCCAGTTTTTCACATTCCATTATTCTCCCCCTTTCCACCCTCCTTGCAAATGATTTATCCTTGAATTTGTTCTTTAAAGTCTCCAGTCTTACCTCCTCAAGTTTTTTATTGGGCATGACCAGGGCGGAGGCAACTATTAAGCCAGAAGCAGCATCACTAGCTCTCAATGCATAATCCATTTTTGTTTCTGGCATATAACCTGTTTTTTCATTGTGTGCCCTTATGGCATGGAGGGCATTCTCTGGCAACTTCCCCTTCAGCATTTCAGCCGATTTTAGTCCATGTTCTTCATCACCCACCATTCCATAGTCAATGTCATGAAGCAAGCCAGCATATTTCCATTCTTTGACGTTTTCTCCAAGCATTTCTGCCAGTTTTTCCATGATGGCTGCAACGGCAATCATATGCTTTCTCAGATTTTCATTTTCAACACTGGAAAGAATTTCCATGGCTTCATTTTCAGAGAGCATGAAGAAATATACTTTCCTGTTTAAATTTTATTCCCTTTTGGGAGATGAAATCAGATAAATAATTTTAAAGGGTAAAATTTATAAAATTTTTAACATTCATTATATGAACGTCATGAAAATGGATGTAAGAGAAAAAATAATATACTGGTATGAAAAGCACTGGGAGGCAGGATTTGTGAAATGGTGGAAGGGTTATGAAACACTGGCTTTGCATGATGGACTTCATGAAAGGGGTGTAAGAACTTTTGAAGAGGCTTTGTTAAACATGAACGAATTTGTTGGAAAACTTCTGAATCTGGATAAATATAAGGAAGCCAGAATACTTGATGCTGGATGTGGGGTTGGAGGGACATCCATTTATCTCGGAAACAAATTTCCCAATATTAATTTCATAGGGATAACAATAAGCAGGGAACAGGTGGAACTGGCAAGAAAATTTGCAAAGAAAAGAAATTTCAATAATAATACAGATTTTTTGCTCATGGACTACATGAAAACAGCATTTCCTGACAATTATTTTGACGGCATTTTTGCCCTTGAATCAATAAGTTATGCCCCAGATAAAAAGAATTTCATTGAGGAAATGAACCGCATATTAAAGCCCGGCGGCAGGCTTGTAATAATCTGCCCTGCCATTAAAAGAAATCCATTGAATCCAGTTCTGGAAAAAATTTACAGATGGTATCATTCAGGGAGGGGAAATCCCTATTCTTTCCCAGTTTTGAAGAATTTGCTTGGATGTTTGAAAGAAAAATTTACAGATGTAAGGGTTATGGATATTTCCAGAAATATAATATGGTCCGAAGTGAGAGCCATTCTGATATCCATACCATATGTCTTTCTGGTTCTTTTTAAAAAATTGTTGAAGGGAAAAAGATATGATCCATCAAAGGATCCATCCTTTTATCTTGCGGTGGCTATTCTATCACCAGTAATGGGATTGAGTAAAACTTCTGGATATTATGCGATAGTAGGGGAAAAAGATTCCAAAATTATTTGATTTCATCCATCAATTTTTCCTCAAATTCTTTGAGGTTATGGACAACATGATTTCCCTCAATCTTCCCACGCCTGTCCAAATAGTAGGCGCTCATTCCTGAGTCAAGGGCGGCAAGATAATCAAATTCATAATTATCGCCCACATGAATGGCACTTTTGCCATCCACATCCATCTCATCCATGACACGCCTGTATATCCATGAATCTTTCTTTGTCCTTCCAAAGTCACTCACTGCAGAGAATATTCTTTTGAAGTATGGGGAGAGGGAAAGCATCGATATCTCCACCTCTATAAATTCGTGTGCGGCATTGGATATTATTATCAGATTTCCCTTTCTGCTAAGCCTTTCAAGCACTTCTCTAACCTCGGGATATAGTTTTAAACGATTTGAGCAACTCATGAGTAAATCTTTCCATTCCACATCCAGCTTGAATTTCTTTATCCAGTAATGAATGTCGTACCATTCTATGGCTTCGGGACCCACTTTCATATACTCGTCCATAACATATTTTTTTGCCTTTTCAATGGAAATTTGATGATTCTCAGCATAAATTTCGGGAATTTTTTCAAGCCATACACTGTTGACAAAATCCATACTCACCAGTGTTCCATCCAAATCAAAGGATATCACTTCATACATGCTATCCCACCGCATATACTTTTCCCTCATATTCCACAATCTTTATTTCCTTCTTTCCCTTCCATCCTTCTGGCTTTCTCACCACCACCGTTTTATAATTCTCCATATCCATTACATAAAGATAGTTTCCCTCCTCATATACTACCCTTCCATCTCTCACCTTTAATTCCAGATTTACCACCCTCTTTAAATCTTCCCTGTAAATGCTTCTCCTCCTTCCCTCCATATCCCTCAATTCCAGTTTTTTTCCTTCCATTCCAGTAATCATATAAAGTTTTTCATCAATTTTCACAAACTTTCCCACCAGTGGGAAAAATCTCACACTGTAGGTATTCCTATAAACCCTCCTGCCATCTTTCACCCCAGCAAGGGTGGAAGAAATTTTCATTTCCCCGCCCAGCATATCCTTTATTTCTTTTGCTGAATGCTCAGCCGCCTTCTTGCTGCCCAAGTAATAATCATAGCCTCCCCTCACCTTTTCCTTCCTGGAAATGAATGTTTTGCTTTTTTCCACATTCCTTTTTATTATTTCATCAGCTTTTCTCATTTTTTCTTTATCCGCATCCCTCACCTGAATTATTGCTTCAAAATATCCACCCTTTTTCAATGAGCACTGGGGGCATAACCTCTCCTTTTCTATTATCTTTATTTCCCTCTCCTCCTCCACATCCCTTCCTTCAAATTTCCCTCTGCATGTCACTTTTGAATTATCTATGGTGCATTCATAGTCTATTTCTGCCTTAATGTTTTTCCTTATATACTCCTTCAAATCTTCATCCAGATTTCCCCTTTTCCATTCCCCGCCTATTCTATAAGAATCACATTCCCTGCAGAACGTCACCTCCACACTGGAAGGAATGCTAAAAAATTTTTTCTTTTTCAGATAGCAATCTATGCATAACCCATGATATGTCTTTCCTTTCCTGCCACATTCAACACAGAACATTTTTACAGCAACGCAAATTGAGCATGTGGTATTCCATCAATATTTAAAACATTTTCCTTGTCAATCAGTCCCATTTTTATACCACATCTCACACTCCTTTTCCCAACCAGGTTTGCTATGGTGGCGATGGAAAGATGTTTTCTCAGCATTTCCTCATCTCCCCTGACTCCATCATAAAATTCCTTCGAAACATGGAATTCTATCTCTCCCTCCACCAAAGTTTTTCCCAGCAGTTCAGCATCGCACGCAGCCACCAATGTCTCCCCTCCTGTTCTGTAAACTTTTATACATATATCATTCGCTTGTGAGTTTATATCTTCCATGCCTTGGTTCAAATATAATCCCCTCCCTCCTCATTTTTTCAATCAATTTTCTTACAGCATCTTCCTCTATGCCTCTCTCCCCCGCCCTGCTCACAATTTCATCTAAGGGGGCTGCATCCCTTATCTCCTCAGAGATTTCCTTTATCACTTCAGTTATCACCTTCATTCTGTCCTTTTGCGTCTTTGTTATCCCTGATGTTATCAAATCTATGTTGAAAACCTCCAGTTCCTTTTCCATTCCCACCTTTGTGAGATAATATTCCACAATATCTATGGCTCTGTTTGCGTCTTCCTCTGTAACAACGGGCGAGAGGCGCATCCTTGCTGACGCTTCTGCGATTCTTATAAATGCCTCCAGCTGGCGGGGGGTAAAGGGTATTGTCTCCTTTGACTTTGCCCTCATATCCACATAATACTCCCTTATCCTGTCCATGGCTTCCTTGGAGAGAACGGGAAAGACATTCCTTTTGGCATATGCAATATATTTTCTCAGAAATTCCGGGTCTATCACGGGCATTATTTCCATCATCTCCACATTCTCCTCATGTTGAAGGGTCTCCCCATATTTATGAACCATGAGCACATGACTTGCAAGGGCATCATCATTATCCCTATCAGGCCTGTCTGTAAGGGGAAATATCAAATCAAATCTTGATAGAAGGGCGGGAGGTATGTTTATCTGGTCTGCAATGGGAGCATATTCATCAAACCTTCCCAGTTTTGGATTGGCTGCCCCAAGCAAAGCACATCTTGACTTCAGGGTGGCATTTATGCCTGCCTTCGCAACGCTTATCTCCTGCTGCTCCATTGCCTGATGGAGTGCATCTCTATCCTTTGGATTCATTTTATCCATCTCATCAACACATGCTATGCCCAGGTCGGCAAGCACAAGTGCCCCTGCCTCCAGAGTCCATCCTCCTTCTCCAAATTCATCGCTTTTTACAGCAGATGCTGTCAGTCCTGCCGCACTGCTTGATTTGCCAGATGTATATATGCTTCTGGGGGCAAGTTGGGATATGTATCGGAGTAACTGGCTTTTTGCTGTTCCAGGGTCTCCCACCAGAAGGATATGAATATCCCCTCTTATTCTTGTCCCATCGGGCATATACTTTGGCACACCCCCAAATAACTGGAGGGCGAGGGCATCCTTTTCCTTTTCCAGACCATATATTGTTGGGGCTATGGAACTCCTTATTTTCTCATAAAGCATCGGGTCTTTGCTCAATTCCTCTATATTTTTCTTATCATCCTCACTTATGAATATTTCTTCAAAAGCCTGCTCCTTTATCTCTATGCTGTTGGCATCCATCACCTTGTTGAATTCTGTCAGTTTCATTGTCCCCCTTCTCCTTGTCTGAACTCTCAGGATGCCATTAACCGTTATTCTGTCCCCAGGGACGACATCACCAACGAGATCATCTTCTAAATAAACAATCAATCTCATGGGTTGTGCTCCTCCCCTCAGTCCCTCAGGGCTTTCCTGCAGTTCAAGTTTCTGGGAATCTATAAAAACAGACTTCTCCGTTAAAAGTTTGAAGGTGCTTTTCCTTCCACATCCCCCCTGATCTGCATAGCATTCAGTGGGCTCTGTAAGTATATTCCCCTCCTGAGGAACCTTTATCACCGCACCGCATTTCTGGCACTGGAAGGCAGCATCCTGCAGTTTGGGGCGGACTTCAGTAACCTTCTTGACGAGTCCATTTATGGAAATGAATTTTCCCAGATGGGCTGCTCTCAAATCCCTTATTTCCACTTTATTGGCATCGGGTATATTTTTTACTCTAAAATGGAGCGGAGGCGTTTCCAAAGCCACATCCATTCCTTTTAATGCCTGCTCGGCAGCATATAAAATCAGGTATGGCTTCTCCAGTAATTGTTCACCCAGTTCGGAATCATATCTGTCTATATCCCAGTAATCCATAACAAAACTCTTTTTTTCAGGATAAAGAAGGGCCGCACTCTCTATTTCATCCTTGCAATATTCTTGGAAAAATCTCTCCCATCTTTCCATCAGTGTTTCGAGGCTTACAGCGGCCATTGAATTCATAATAAACAATGGTTTTTAAACCCCTACCCTCCTCGAGAGGAAATATAAAATTTTCCATGGAGGCATATACAATCAAAATTTAACTTTGTTAAATACCTCTTTAAAGAAACATTATATTATGGCATAAATTCAGTTTGCATGGACAAATTGCTTGGAAAAATGAAGGAGTTATTTTATCTTCCACAGGAGGAATGGAAAGAGGTGGACAAACTTATATATGGAATGGATGACTACTACCTCTACAACAGGGAGGAGGCGGAAAAGATAAGATTCAGGAGCATAAAGGAATCTTTCATCCACCACTATTCCAACAACCTGTTTTACCACAATTACTGCAGGGAGAATAATGTAACACCCGATGACATAAAAAGTGAGAAGGACTTTTCAAAAATACCCCTCATCCCCGATACATTCTTCAAAGATTATCCAGGCGATGATCCCAAACAATTATATGAATGGCTTTATACGGTTTCTTCCGTTGATATTGGCGACTATGATTTCAAAGGCAAAAATTTACAGGATTTTTTTGGATGGGCTGAGAAAAAGCTCAATGGCTTGGTAACACATTCATCGGGCACAACAGGAAAATTCAGTTTCATGTTCAGGGATGAAATAACAAGAAAAAGAAATTTTTACTCCGCCGATAAAATCCTTTTATTCTCCATATTTCCGCCCGCTGAAGATGCACACGTTATATATCCCGGACCCATAAAGACATACCTTACCATGGGAAGATGGGTGGCGGAGGGAACAAAAATATTTGATGAAAACCATCGCCATTTTTTAACAAACAGAGAACTCACCATGGATATAATAAAAATCCTTGCGGGACAGATAAGTGGAATAAAGGATAAAATGAAGTTGATTATTATACAGAAAGCCATGAAAAAGGGGCAGATGAATCTCCTACGCCTTTTGGAAGAACTGGATAAAAAAGGAGAGCAGATGTATATGATAACATTTCCATTTCAACTCTATGATTTGATGAAAATAATGGAAGAGGAGGGCGTATATCTGGACATGGGAAAAAGCAATTCCGTGATAATAACAGGAGGTGGATGGAAAATACACGAGGGAATCAAAATCTCGCCCGATGACATGGCGAATAAAGTGGAGGAATTTTTTGGCATAGAAAGGGAGAACTACAGGGATGTATATGGCATGTCGGAAATGAACGGGCTTGTTCTGGATTGCGAGGCAAGATACAAACATTTTCCTCCCTGGCTTTACCCAATGGTTCTGGATGAAAATTACGAGCAGGTTGGTTATGGAGAAGAGGGAAGATTCGCATTTCTTGATCCTGCTGCCAACAGTTATCCAGGTTTTATGACAACAGGGGATAGAGTAAAGTTGATGGAGTCCTGTCCCGAGTGTGGAAGGGAGGGCGTTGTCATAGATGGAGAGATAACAAGGATGAGGGGGGCGGAGGCAAAGGGATGCGGAAATTTGATGAGAGAGTTAATGGTGGAGAGTATGAGGTGATATTATGGGATGGTTGAAAGAAAAAATGGATAGGGGAGATATACCTCCTCCTGCAATAGTGAAAAATTTTCTGAAGACACTGGCACCTCTTTCCTATGCAATTGCCAGAAATCCAGGAAGCATGCTGAAGAATATGGAGGCATGGAAAAAAAGGCTGAAATATGGAGTTGCACCATGGAAGCATATTGAGGATGAAAGTGCTTTCAACAGTGCAAAAATGCTTGATATAAATGACTTTGAAGATTTGCCGGAAACAATCAATGAAAAATATCTCAGACCCACAAGAATGTGTGAATGCGACAATGAATTGATAAGGGCAATGGCAAAGAAATTTGGAGCAGGAGAGGTGAGCAGGGAAGAATATGTGAAAAGGATTTATTACTTTGTGAAAAATCAGAAATTCCTTATATTCAAGCCCATGGAAGGGGCGGTGGGAGTTCTGAAAAGCAAGGGAGGAGTATGCCTTGATCAAATGTCCCTTCTAATTGCTCTTGCCAGGGCAGGGAGGATAAAGGCGAGATATCGCCTCTATGCCTTCACCCCTTCCAATGAACTTGTGAATGTTATGCTGAAAGACGACCCTATACTCATGGAAACATATCAGATGCTTGGCTTTCTTGATTCCCTTCATGGATGTGCAGAACTATATTTAAATGGCAAATGGATTCAACTTGACCCCACCTTTTCCGACTATTTGGAAGCAGGGATGGGATTGCCCGTTTCAAACTTTGGTGAGCAACCTGCATGGGGCGTAAGGGTGCCCGACAGGGACATAGTTTTTGAAGGTTTTCCCGTGATGCTTGGCGGTGCCTTGGTTGGACTTGCTTTGCTGTTGAGAAAAACCATTGACGATGTGAATAAAAAACTGGATGGAATAAGGGAGAAGGGGAAGGAAATACTGGAAGAAATAGGGGTGGAAGAGTATAACAGGAGAATCAAAAGAAAAAGTGCAGTCATAAAACTTCCAGATGTTGAGGATGTGAAACAGTTCAGGAAAAAAATGGCGATGAAGGAGATTTCCTAAATGTTATAAGCATGGACACATTTCATTTTGTTGAATCCCGTTAAGAAAATATTGTGGTGGCTACTCGCCGGCACAGCAGGAGGTATAAACAGAGGGAGAATTATAGAAAAGATTATGAACAATCCAATGAATGCCAATGAACTGGCTAAGGAATTGGGCATGGATTATAAAACAGTTCGCCATCATCTGAAAATACTGGAAAAAAACAGTCTGATTTCTTCAATGGGGGAAGGGTATGGAAAGATGTATTTCATATCCGAACTTCTGGAGGAAAACATTAACTATTTTAACGAGATTTGGGAAAGAATTGGGAAAAATAAAATAAATAAAGGAGGGATGAGATAATATGAAAAAAGGCATCGTCATATTGATAATATTCATGATTGCCCTTGAGATGACATCCAGCATGGTATATGGGGCAACCAAGGATGGAGAGAGTCCCAGATGGAGGGATTTGAATTTCAAAACCTCTCTTTTCAAAAAAATTTATCTTGCATCCATCATAATAAATATTCTTCTGCTCTTTTCCCTTCTCTTCATATACATTTCCAGTTTCAGGAAGACGAAATCATCCTTTACACTGGGGCTGGTATTCTTCATTGGAGTTTTACTTGTGCAGCGTCTCCTCCTTTTTATATTTCCCCTCATACCCCATTTCTTTGAAACTCTGGCATTGATAATACTTCTTATGCTCAGTTTGGAGTAATATTCAACATTGTAAGATTTAAATATGTTCAAAAATTAATAACTGGGAAAAATGAAAGATATGGGGGACTCGCCAGCAAAGGAGGTTTCTTATCCTCAAGGGGCAATACTTCTTTTGGATGGGAAAATATCTGGAATAACCAGTGAGGCAATCAGATTTCTTGGAGGGAAGAAAAAGGAAGATTTACTGGGAAAAAAATGGAGCAACTTTTTTCATCCATCTGACAGGAAAGAAATAAAAAAACTTCTTAACTCACCAATAAACAACATTTTCCTGAAGAAAAGAATCATCACATTGCAGGGTGAGGAAATTGAAATGGATATTTTTATTACTCCCATGAAATCCATCAATGATAATGCCTTCCTTATGCTCCTCCAGAGCCCAAAAGAGGAGACAAAGATCGTCCAGAACATTATTTACAAACTGAAAAAGAGAGTTGATGAACTTGAATGTCTGTATAAAATGGATACTCTGGCAAGGAAAAATGTTTCTATTGAAAAAATGATGGAAGAAATATGCGGAAGCATTAGAAACCTTCTCCAGCATCCCGAACTTTCCTACTGCAGAATTTCTTTAAAAGGAAAAGACTATCTTTCTCCTGCCAGGATTGGCAAAGTAGGCGGGAAATCATTGAAAGAAGAGATAATAATAAATGGAAAGAAGGAGGGTTTTCTTGAAGTGGGTTATATCGCGGAGGTGCCGTCCCAGGAAGAAAAAATCTTTTTGAAGGAAGAGGAGGAAATACTGCATGAAATAGCCCTCAAAATGGGAGAGATAATTTCTTATATGGAATTGAAAGAAGAACTGGAGAGGAACAGGATATATTTCAAAACAATCTTGGAAAAAAGCTCGGATATAACAATGGTGGTGGATGAAAATGCGGTGGTAAAATTCATCACCCCTTCCGTTGAAGAATTGTTGGGGTTCTCTCCAGAAGAACTTATAGGCAAAAGTGCTCTTGCATTTGTTCATCCCGATGATATGAAGATTGTATCATGGCATCATCAAAGAATGCTTGAAAATCACGGTGAGAGCGTTGAGGCAATATACAGGGTGAGAACAAAGGATGGAAGATGGAAAACATTTAGTATAACGGGGAGAGATCTCCTCCATGATGCCACAGTTGAGGGACTGGTGATAAATTTTCATGATATAACTGAAATAGTGAAGGCGGAAAGGAAACTGGAAGAAAATGAGAGAAAACTTCGTTCCATGTTGAATGCCACTCATGACATGGTTTTACTTACGAGAGTGGATGAAAATAATTTTGGAAAAATTGTTGAGTTGAATGAAGCCATGGCAAAAGCACTGGGGAAAACAAGAGAAGAGATTCTGGGAGCCAATATAAAAGAATATCTCCCTTCTGAATTATATGAAAGAAGGAGGGAAAGGGCGATGGAGGTGATAAAAACAAAGAAGCCCGTGCATTTCATTGACTCGAGAAATGAAAGATGGCTGGACAACACCTTTTATCCAATTGTTGATGATGGGGAAGTAAAAGAGATTGCTGTATTCACTCGGGACATAACAGAATGGAAAAAAATGGAGGAAGAGGTGGAAAGGAACAAAAATTACTTCCAGACACTGGTGGAAAAGGGATGGGATGTTATAATGGTTCATGATAAAAATACGGTTATAAAATATATAACCCCCTCTGTGGAAAAAATATTGGGCTACAAACCATCAGATGTCATAGGAAGGAAATCCATAGAATTTGTTCATCCCGATGATATGGGATTGGCTATGAAATTGCTTGAAAAAATTCTGAGCCATCCAAAAAGAACATTTTCAGATAATCTCAGGGTAAAAAATGCTCATGGGGAATGGAGAATTGTTGAGGTGAGTGCAAGAAATCTCCTCGACAATCCTGCAGTGAATGGAATTGTGGTTAATTATCGAGATGTAACAGAAGAAAAGATTATGGAGCAGGCATTGAAAGAAAGTGAGGAGAGATTCAGACAGGTGGTGGAAAGCGCCCAGGAATGGATATGGGAGGTGGATGAGAGAGGCTTATATACCTATTCAAACAATTCCATTGAGAGAATACTTGGCTATCGTCCCCATGAAGTTGTGGGGAAAAAATACTTCTATGACTTCTTCCATCCTGATGAAAAGGAGAAATTGAAGGAGATGGCGTTTCAGATATTCAAGGAGAGAAAACCATTTATTAAATTTCTGAACAGAAACATCCATAGGGATGGGAGTGAGAGATGGCTTCTTACCAGCGGCGTGCCTTTACTGGACAGAGACGGCAATCTTATTGGATACAGAGGGGTTGATACTGATGTAACGGAATTAAAGAAGGCGGAGGAGGAAATCAAAAAACTCAACCAATACCTTGATTCCATCATAGACAATGCGAATGTCTGGCTCGATGTTCTGGATGAGGAGGGAAATGTGGTGATATGGAACAAGGCGGCAGAAAAAATAACAGGTTATAGCAAGGAAGAGGTGATAGGGCATAAAAAGATATGGGAATGGTTGTATCCAGATAGAGATTACAGAAATAAAATATTCAACAAGGCGATGGATATAATAAAGGGAGATGTGGTGGAGGATTTTGAAACAATAATAAGAACAAAGGATGGAAAAAGGAAAATCATATCATGGTATTCCAGAAATCTTGTGGAAAATGGTAAAATAATTGGCTCCATTGCCCTTGGAAGAGATGTTACAGAAAGCAAAATGATGGAAAGGGAGGCGAGAAAGTTCAAGAAAATTGCCGACAGTGCCCAATATGGTGTTGTAATAATTGGAGGAGATGGAAGGATAAAATATTCAAATGAATATTTTGCAAAAGTCCATGATTATTCGCCCAAAGAAGTGGAGAACAAAAAAATCTCCCTCTTTATCGAGGAAAAGGAATTAGAAAAATTAAGAGAGATGAAAGATGAAATAATCAGAAAAGGATATCTCATGCCCACAGAAATATGGCACAAACGCAAGGACGGCAGCACATTTCCCATGCTGGTTGCAGGCACCCTCATGAAAGATGAGGCGACATATATGGCTGTTACATACATAGACTTGACAGAGAAAAAAAGAATGGAGGAAGTTATGAAGCAAAATGAGAAAATGGCTGCCCTGGGGAAACTCGCCGCCGTGGTGGCTCATGAACTGAACACACCTCTTGCCAATATAGGCATAACGGCTGATTATCTTTTGTCCATAACGGAGGGGCATGAGAAGGAAATAGAAACCATAAAAAAGGAGGTGGAGAATGCATCCAAAATAATAAAGGACGTGCTTGGCTTTTCACGTATTAAGATAGGTGAGAAAACATATTTCAATCTTAAAGATGCCATGGACGAGGCAATTGAAAAGGTTAGGATGATGGGGGGCAATGAAGTAATAATACAAAATAGAATGGACTCCTGCCCTTTTGAGGGAGACAAAAACCGCATGATGGAATGCTTTATAAACATAATAAAAAATGCTGTGATGGCAAGAGATGTAAACAAGCCTTCCCATTATGTAATAATAGACTGCGAAAGAATGGATGGGAAAATAAAAATAATGGTGAGGGACAATGGCATCGGGATGGAAGAGGAGGTGCTGAAAGAAGCCATGACCCCCTTCTTTTCCACCCGCCCCGCTGGAGAGGGAACGGGACTCGGACTCTTCATATCCAACTGGATTGTGGAGGAGCATGGAGGAAAAATTGAGATAAGAAGCAAAAAGGGAGAAGGAACTGAAGTGGTTATATGGTTGCCTGATGGAGTGAAAAATGAAAATATTGGTGGTTGACGATAACCCCACATTCCTGCAACAGATGAAGAAATATTTGAATTTGAGAGGTTATGATACAGATGTGGCAAAAGGAGGAAAAATTGCTTTAAAAATGATGGAGGAAGGAGAATATGATATGGTCATCCTGGATTTAAAAATGCCTGATTTGTCTGGTATGGAAGTGATGAAATGGGCGAAAGATAGGGGTGTAGAATCAGATTTTTTGGTGGTGACTGGATATGGAGAGGTGGAAAGTGCCGTGGAAGCCATGAAAATGGGAGCGTTAGACTACATTCAAAAACCCTTTAATATGGAGGATTTAATGAAAGTGATAAAAGAGGCGGAGGAGAAAGATAACATTGCGGATAGCATCATAAAAAATTTGAAGGGGAAATCTGTGATGGTGATATCTGCCTCTCCTGAAAAATTTGAAAAAAAATATGGAATGGAAGTGAGTAGGAAAATTGATTTTTCATGTGATAAGCCAGAAATAGAAAAAATAATTGAGATGAGCAGAGGATTTGCAAAGGAAAAAAATGCGGTGATTGTGCTTTCAGACCCGAAATTATTTTTAAAAGAATATGGAGCAAAGAATACACAAAAGTATTTAAAAATTCTTTCGCAACTGGCAGAGAAAGGGGCGGGCATTATTCTTTTTTATAACTCAATTGGAGAATTTCTCATGATGAATGAAATTATGGAAGAGCCCTTTCATTTCATGGAAGAGGTATTGGAGGCATATAAACATCCAATAAGGCGGAGGATAATTAATATGCTGGGCGTATCTCCCTCTCTTTCCTACAGTGAAATCATGAAAAAACTGGAATTGACCCAGTCATCAAAACTGGCTTTCCATCTTAACAAGCTCCTTTCCCTGAAACTTCTGGAAAAGAAGGGGAGTAAATATGTTCTTTCCAGCAAGGGGAAAAAATTTCTGAAAGCAGTTGGCTCTCTTATGGAAGGAAGTAAAAATGGAATGATCCACTGTTTTGTAAAATCAATTTGACAAATTCTGTGCCATATATAATTCATGTATAATTCATCCTACATATCATTTAAAAATGAAATTTTTTATGAAACCATGAAAAAGGAGGCAGGGAGAGAAGTCATTGTTTCCAATAAAAAGATGAGAAGGTGTAATGAATGTGAATACTGGGAGAGAGACCCCCTTCCATATAATGGAATATATTTTGGTATATGCAGGATGGATGGAAAGATAAAATATGAATTCCATTTATGCGATTTTAAGGACATAATTTAATCACCATTCCTGAAGGAGATATGTTACACTCCCCCATACCACAAAAAAGCCATGTATCGTTACTTCATATGTTTTTCCTTCATATTCATAACTTACTGTTGCCTCCACCAAGCATCTTCCAATTCCATAGGCGGGTATTATTAACTGGCGAAGAGAATTGCCTCCTACCTCATCAATATAATCAAGCCATACACCACCCAAGAAAACAAATCCGGAGAGGCTTAAACGTTCCAAGGTAACGTGAGTTATTGATTCCTCCCCTTTATTCCATACAAGTATCACAAAACCCCAGTCAAACCATGCAAAACGTATCTCCACATCTGGCTGGCCAATATTTTTCGCATTTGAAATGGGAAATGGCGGAATAACAAGAAGGGCAAAAACAAGAATGCAGACGATGTTGCCTTTCATAATATTTCAATCACGTTTCCAATATTTAAGCGTTATTAATTTCCTCGACAAGAGCCAATAATTTTTGTACACAGCATTGTTTGACGGTTGTTTATATAATATTCATTTCATCTTTTTTCAGTGGGGAATGGATAAAACTATGTCGATTGTATTGCCTTTCCTGCCGTCTATGAATTCAAGATTTTCTTCCATGGTCGGTGGCGTGTTGCATCAAAATCTCCAGCAATTTCGTCCCACTCTCCCACCTGAAACAAATGGAAGGGAATAAAAGATTAGCGTTTCCTTCTGAATGCGCGGGACACGCTTCCCGTGAGAAGTCTGTCAGTATTGAATATATGAACTGCAATTCCTATCATTACAAGTGTAAATGCCGTGACATAAACTATGCCGGAAATGACAAGTGTGTAATCCCCGAACAGCAGGGCGCGGACTGCCATCATCGGATGAGAGAACGGAATTGAAAAGAGCACGAATTTTAGAAATAAGGGCAGGGTGTCGAAATCCTTGAACATCACCATGAACATGGGTATGAGGGCAAGTATGGAAACAGGAACTGTCAGCGTCTGGGCACTTTTGTAATTCTTGGCAAAGGTGCCGAGAACCATGCAGAGGGCGAGGGCAGCGGTGAGGGCAAGGAAGAGGGAGAGGCCGATAAGCAGATAATCCCACATGC
>CAZTWM010000006.1:0-17719 GCA_964617935.1 uncultured Thermoplasmatales archaeon
TAGCCTTCTTCCTTCATGAGGGTAATACGATTCTATATGAAATTTTTTTCCATTTATAAATGCACCAGATAGCAATTATGATGGCTTATGATTAAAGAAAAGGAAGAAAGGAAATGCTGAACCATGCTCCACCATTCTTCCAACCCTTTCATGCAATCTATTTAAATACATTCCCATTTCAAAATCATGCAGGCAGTAATATTGGCGGGCGGCTTTGGAACAAGACTTGCCCCTTTGACATATACAAAAGCAAAATCAATGCTTCCTCTGCTCAACAAACCCATGATAAGTTATATAATAAGTGCCCTTCCGAAAGGCACTGAAATAGTGGTGGCAGCCAACTACAGAAACGAGGAGATTCAGGAATTTTTGGATAAAAATGGCATAAACGGAATAGTGAATAAGGAGGAGAAACCCCTTGGCACGGCGGGGGCTGTGAAAAATGCTGAGAAATATATAGATGGAACATTCCTGGTTCTCAACAGCGATATAATTTCATCTCTCAACATAAGGAAATTCGTTCAATACCATATGGAAAAAAGGGCTTTTGTCACCATCTCCCTCTGGCCCGTTGAGAATGTTGAGGAATATGGAGTGGTTGACATAAAAAAGGATGGGAGGATAACCAAATTTGTGGAGAAGCCACCCCGCCATGAGGCGCCCAGCAATTTGATAAATGCGGGGGCATACTGCCTGGAATATGAAGTGCTGGATTATATAGAAGATGGTGTATTCGTTTCCATGGAGATGGATATATTTCCCAGAATACTGGAGGAGGGGAGGGCATTCTATGGATATAATTTCAATGGTTACTGGATAGATGTGGGGAGGCCGGAGAGTTACATAAAGGCAACCAGAATATTGCTTGGAAAGGAAGGTTTGAATTATAAAACGGGGAATTCTGAAATCAGGGGGAAATTGATGCATAGCGTCGTTGGCGACAACTGCATTATTGATGAAGGGAGCATTCTTAATTCATGTATAATTTATGATGGATGCAGAATTGGAAAAAATGTGAGGATGGAAAATTGCATTGTTGCCGATGAATGTATAATAAGGGATGGGGCAATACTGAAGGATGTGGTCATTGGAAAGGGAGAGAAAATAGAGGAGAGGGCAGAGATAGAAAATAAAAGGATATGGAGTAAGCCACTGCCCCCGGGTTATCCAGAAAAGCAGATAGGAAATCCTGTGAGAGGGTGATTTTTTCATGGAATGGTTTGTGGAAAAACACGATGGCACTGGATTCATGATTGAAGGCAGAAAAATTGATGAAAGGGAGGGTGTCCAAAAAATAGAAATATTTGATACCTCCATGGGAAAAATGCTTGTTATAGATGACAAGATTCAATTTACCGAAAAGGATGAAGCCTTTTATCACGAAATGCTGGTTCATGTCCCCATGCTCATCCATCCATCTCCCAGAAGAGTTCTCATAATAGGAGGAGGAGATGGAGGAGCAGCTAGAGAGGTTTTAAAACATAATCCCGAAGAAATAAAAGTGGTGGAAATAGACAGAAATGTTGTGGAGATGTGCAGGAAGCATATGGGGATAGACAGGGGGGCAATGGATAATGAAAAGGTGAAAATAATTTATGAGGATGGGATGGAATTTGTGGGGGGATGTGAAGAAAAATTTGATGTTATAATTGTGGATGGAAGCGATCCTGATGCAAAAAGCAAATCACTGGTATCCAGAAATTTTTACTCAAAATGCAGTCATATATGCGATATATTTGTAACTCAAAGTCAATCGCCGGTTTTCCAGCAGGAATATTTTGAGGCTATTCTGAAAAATTCATCATCCTTTCCCCACAGGAAAATATATCTTTCATTCATCCCCTCATACCCTTCAGGTATGTGGAGTTTTTTAATTGCCTCCAATAAAAAAATGGAATGGAATAGGGAAGAGATAAAGAGGAGATATGAGGAGAGGAAATTAAAAACGTTGCATTATGCTCCATCTTTGCATTTCGCTTCCTTCATCCTCCCGAAATGGCTGGAGGAAATTGCCAGAAGAAATGGGATGGAGATTGAAGAATTTTGACACTAAAATTATATAAGATTCTCATTTTTCATTTGTGGAAGTGAAGCCATTATTTTCGGATTCCATGGGTGTGCGTTCCATGGCAACCTTGGTGGATACAGGGGGAGAAAAAATTTTTATAGATGCATCCGCCGCTTTGGGACCATCCCGCTATGGTCTGCCACCCCATGAAATGGAATGGGAGGCATTGAAAAATGCAAAGGAGGAAATAAGGAAAATTGCCATGGAATGTAACATCTTTGTCATAACCCATTATCATTACGACCACTATGACCCCGATGAAGAATTTTATGAAGGAAAAAAGATTTTTGCCAAGAGGATAGACAAAAATATAAACAGGAGTCAGAAGGAAAGGGGGATGTATTTCAAGCAATTGTTTGAGGATAGGGCAGAAATCATTTACTGTGACAGCCAGGAATATGAGATGAATGGGGCGATAATGAAATTCTCCCCTCCCTTTCCCCATGGTCCTGAGGGAATAAGACTTGGATATGTTGTGATGGTGAGTTTGGAAGCAGGAAAAAAAATTCTGTTTGCCTCAGATGTTCAGGGACCCGTCTATGAAGGAGCAAGGGATTATATAATTGAGGAGACGCCCGATTTACTTATAATGGACGGGCCTCCCTCCTACTTCCTGGGATGGAGATTTTCACAGGAAAATTTGAGGAGGGCAGAGGAGAATTTAATGAAGATAATGGAAAATATTGACTGCCAGCTCATACTCGATCATCATCTGCTCAGAGACATAAAATACAGAGAGAGGATGAAAAATTTATACGAAATTTATGGGGAAAGGATAAAGACCTTTGCCGAGTGGAATGGAATGGAGAACAATCTCCTGGAGGCAAGAAGGAAGGAATTATGGGAAAAATATTGACTATGTCATGCTTTCATTGGCATCAGTCCAGAAGAAGGGGGTGAAGCCCGCAAAACCAGTATTGGTATAGGAAAACATGCCCTGCCATCCTATGATGCCAACGAAACCAAGGCAGAGAAGGCGATGTTCCCCCAGTATAACCATTTCATTTCCACCTGCCAGAGGCATTATATCTGTTTCGGAAGAATTTCCATGATAACTGCAGTAAATCAGGGACGGAAGTAGAGAAAATATTATATCAAAACGCTGCCACTGTTTCAAACTTGGAGGAATGGAAAAATGGAGTCCCTCCCCTGCAGAAATTATGAAATATAAGCCATAGGAGGCATTCATTTCTTCCTTAACCATCTGAGCACATTTCCTGGCAATGGCAGAAGAAATATTCTCCCCCCTTTCAGGTATCACATTTAAAGAGAACGTCTCAATCCTTCCGTGGGGCATTATTTTTGCGAAATGAATCACCTTTCCCCTGTTCCCAGCAGAAGCTGGAATAAGCGATGAAATAACGAAAAATGCAATCAAAACAATGGCAATAACCTTCTGTTTCATATGTAAAAATGGTGTAGCATTTATTAAATTTTACATGGCATCATTCAAATCTTCCATGATGTTCATAGAATCCAGTGGAATCAAAATTCATTCTTTTTCCATTTATCTCCACATATCCACGGGCACTTCCCAGGAGATAAGGTTTTCCAACTTTTCCATATCCAAGAGTATAAAATTTTTTCATTTCCACCATGAAATCAGCACTTATGCTACCATTTCCACCATAAAAATGAATTTTTGTGGGCTTTTTAACCAGAGAAATGCGTTGCCATTCCTCATATTCCATCTTCAATTTTCCATAGGGAATGAAGATATGGCAGCTCTCATTTATAAAATGCAATCCTCCCTTCATCTCCCTGCTTCCTGCAATTCCATAAATGATGGAAAAATTGTTGGCATTGAATTCACCCCAGTCCCATTTAAATCGCCCCAGTTTTCTCATTCCCCAGTTATGGTCGTGATATGCATTCCCTTTAATATGCCATTCCCTACCTTTATATTCCACCCATGCCTCCCCCTCTCCATATGGTAATGCCACATACCATCCCGCCCACTGCCAGCCCTCAAGGGGGGCAATGCTTCCATATGCCTTTCCTCTGTTTTTCATTTTCATGGAAATATGCATATTTTTCCCTTCATATTCCACGAAAAATGCGCCATTTTCCTCATAAAATCTGCTTTTCCCGATGCTCACATTGCATTTTTTGTAGTCAAGGGAGAAGGGAATGAATGGGCTGATCTGCAGAGATTCTATGCTTTCATTCTCATTGAGGAGGGCTGCGAAGACGCCCACCGCCCTGCCGAAAAATGAGTTGAGATTGCCGAAGGTGAAGAACATGACAATGATGCCATCCTCGCCATCCTTCAGATTTGCATACCACCATTCATACCAGTGGATTATATGACTTTCATTTTCATAGTATTTGAAATGGGCAGCATCATCTATGCCATCAACGACTATGCTTTTTTCCTCAACAACATTATATGAAGAGACAATGAGGATAAAGAATATGAGAGGGGGAAAAAATTTCATTTCATGAATTCTTCTATGCCAAGCTCCTCCAGTTTTTTCTTGGTTGGAATGCCGTTCCTATCCCATCCCCTTGCCCTGAAATAATCTTCCAGCATTTCCCTTTCCTCTTCCTTACTCACATAACTTCCCTTGGCAACTCCTTCTGGAATGGGCTGATGTATTTTCTTTGGCAATTTGGCATCCTCCTTCTTCCATCCTGCCTTTATATTGAATATATGCTTCAGATTGCATATCCTCTCCCCAATCTTTTCGAGTTCCTCCTCGCTGAGCCCTTTCCCTGTAACAGCTTCCAGCATTTCCTGAAAGTTCAGAAGGAATATCCCCCTGCTGAATTTACATACTCCAAGGGCATCATAAACAGCCATGAAATTCTCCATGGATGCGATTTCCTCCCCCTTATTTTTACTGCTGAATCTGTCAACACCCTCAAACTTCCAGAATTTACCCGTCAGTTCCAAAGCATATGCTCCAGAGCGAAGATGACATGCCCCTCGAGGAGAGGTCATGAAGGCAAGAGCCATTCCCTTTATACCACGCACATCATAGGCTGGTGGCTCCATTCCACGCACATGGACAGCATAATTCTCTGCTCCCCTACCTATTTTTTCTGCTGCTCTTTTAACTCCCTCTGCCATCACATCTCCTATGCCCTCCCTCCTCGCTATTTTTTCTATGAGTTCCAGCATTGCTTCTCCATTTCCAAATCTGGCGTCAACTCCCACTTCTTCCCTCCCAACAATTCCATTTTCATACAAATCCATTATGAAGCCTATGTTTCCCCCAGTGGATATGGTATCCATGCCGTAGAGGTCGCATAACTCATTTGCCTTGGCTACATGCTCTATGCTTCCCACGCCACAGTTTGAACCCAGGGCATATAGAGTTTCATATTCCACGCCATCAAGCATCCCATCAAATTTCTGAAGGACAAATGCCTTTCCACAGGGCTTCACACACTGTATGCATGCCTTATTCTTTATGACATACTTTGGAGCCCAGTAGTAGGGATCTATCTCTTTTCTTTCATCAAAAACGCCTTCCTTCCAGTTTCTCGTTGGAAATGTGCCCTTTTCCTTATTCATCCATTCCAGAAATTCGCCCGTCCCGTATTTGCCATCATCCTCAAAGGAGGGATGATTTATCATTATCTCATAATATTTCCTCATCAATTCATAAGTTTTCTCAGGGTTTGCCAACTCTATGTCCCTGCTTCCTTCTATTGCTATCGCCTTCAGGTTTTTGCTTCCCATCACAGCCCCTATGCCTCCCCTGCCCGCCTGCCTTTCCTCGCAATCAATGGAGGCATATCTCACCATCTTTTCTCCTGCAATGCCTATGCTCGCCACCACCACATTTCCCTCATCCTTTTTAATGGCATCTGCAGTGCTTCTGGTTGTCTCCCCACGAAGATGCTCCGCATTTTTCACAGCAATCTCATTGTCTCTTATCAAAAGATATGAAAGTTTTTCAGCCCTTCCCTTTATTATGACAACATCATATCCCGCCTGCTTCATGACAAATCCAATTCTCCCTCCGGTAACGCTCTCATTCCATCCATTGGTTAAAGGAGATTTGGCAAAAAATGAGGTTTTTCCCGCCGTTGGAATGGGAGTGGCGGTGAAAAGTCCGGGGGCTATTATGAGAATATTATCAGGGGATAAAGCATCCTTTGATGCATCCATCATTTTATTCATGTAATAAGCGCCGAAGCCATCCCCTCCAAGATATTTTGATGCAATGCTTTCATCCAGCATACTCCTTTTTCCCTCTCCAGTGGAGAGGTCAACAACAACCACATTTCCCCCATATCCCCACATCATGCCACCACCTCCAGGGCATCCTGGGAGCAGTATTTAACGCATTCAGGCTCCCCACCACATAAATCGCATTTATATGCTTTCTTTTCATGAATCCATATGGCATTCAGAGGACATGCCTTCTCGCATAACCTGCAGCCAACACAATTGTCATAGTCTACATAAACAATGCCATCCTTTTTCTTTAAAGCATCAAAATTGCAGGCGGCAATGCATTCAAAATTGCATTCATTTCCATGACTGCATACATGCGGAATGTCATCCACAACACTTTTTTTCTCAATCCTTATACCAGATTTACGTGGATTAACAACCTTCCAGTGCCACATTGAACATACAATCTCACAAACCTCACATCCACTACATTTTTCTGGAATCGCCTTTACATACATCATAAAGATATGTTTTAGAGATTTATAATTTTTAGGGGTTAATAAAGAAAATACCTCACTTTATGGTGACTGGCATGGGAGGAAAACTCAGTATGAATATTATGAGGGCTATTAAAGCAAGCATTTTCCTCCTTCCATCCAGAGATATATATTCATTCAGGGCAGGAGGATGCTCCGCCCCCAGGAGGAAGACAAGAAGAAGAATCAAAAGAAGCCAGTTTCCTATTCCAAGAAATGTCATGGCTGCGAGCAGTATTATGGTGGCGAAACTGATGTAGCGATGCTTTTCTCTCAGCACAGCCCTTGCAATATGCCCGCCGTCCAGCTGTCCTGCAGGTAAAAGATTAATGGCAGTAACCAATAATCCAACCCATCCAGCGAAGGCTGTGGGATGCAAACTTATGGTATATCCAGGGGGTACATTGAACATGAGGTTCGAAAGGAGAAGAATGAGAACATTGTCTCCAAGCATTAAAGTTCCCTGAGCAAGTTCAGATTTTAAAACCATGGTTGACATGCTCAAACCTATTATGAGAACAGGAATGGAGACAAGGAAGCCTGCTATTGGTCCCGCCACTCCTATGTCAAGGAGTGCTCTCCTGTCTGGAATTGGCTCCCTCATGGAAATAACAGCCCCCATGGTGCCCAGAGGAAGCGGACCTGGAGGGAGAGGAATAAAGAAAGGCAATGAGGCTGCCACTCCATGTCTCTTTGACGCAAAATAATGACCCAGTTCATGTATTCCAAGTATAGCCATTAAAGGTATGGAAAAGAAAATGAGCCCATTCATGAGATTGCTGAAATTGAACATTTCCCTTACCAATTCCTTCAGTCCCATTCCTTCCCCCTGTATAAAAAGAAGGGAACCTGAAAGCATTGTCGTGAATATTGTTGTTATGAAGAGGATGATGTTAACCCATTGTGGCTTTCCCTTTACAGGTGGCTTATACGCAATGAGGATGACATATTCGCCCTTCATTAAACGCAGGAAGGGAACAAAATTTCTTTCCTTCAGTTCCTCTCTCAGAAAATTGAATTTCTGGATAAGAAGGTCTTCATCGGATGGAATGTCGATGAAAAAAATCATGTAGTCATCTGTTTTAACATCATACACATTGAAATATTTCCCCACAATTTCCCTCAACTCCTCAACGTTTTTTTCATCAGGATATGCTTTCCATTGCACTGAAAAAGAAGAAAAGATTAATAATAAACCTTTTGGATTAAAACCATGAAATTGAGCCATGTGGGAGAAAGAAAACTCACCTATGAAATAACCAGAAAATTTTCCATTCCATTTGATGACTGTGCCTTCATCGAAAGAGGGGAATATTGTGAGGTGGTGACAACTGATATGGTGAACAGAAGAACTCATTTCCCTCCTTCCGCCTCCTTTTACCATATGGGATGGTATGCCATGGCTGTGAATATAAGTGACCTGGCTGCCAAGGGGGCGGAGCCGGAGGCATATCTGGTTGCCATGGGACTTCCGAGAGAAATGGATATGGATGATTATAATGAAATCATTCATGGAATGGAGATGTGTATTGGAGAATATGGGGGGAAAATAGTGGGGGGCGATACAAAAGAAAGCGAGGAATTGATGATTGCTGTAACAGCCATTGGAAGTGTGAAAAAGAAGGAGTTCATGCCAAGGAAAGGGGCGAGAGAAGGAGACGCCGTTTATGTCACAGGAAAACTGGGAAGGGGCGGGGCTGCATTGAGAGATGGCAATATGGATGAACTCCTCCTTATAAAGCCAAGGCTGAAGGAAGGGCTAATGCTCGCCTCTTCTCGAAAAGTCAGTTCATGCATGGATTTATCCGATGGACTTGCCTCCTCTCTTTATCAGTTAATGAAAATAAATGGGAAGGGATTTAGAATTTATGAGGCATGGTTGCCAGTGCATAACAACGCAAAAAAATATGATGATGCTCTGGAACTTGCCCTTTATTATGGAGGGGATTATGAATTGCTCTTCACCATGCCCCAGGAAAATGAGGTGGAATTGAGGGGAAAGATGGAGATAAAAAAAATAGGTGAGGTGATGAAGGAACAGAAAGTGTTGTTTATCAGAGACGAAAAGGAAGAGGAGATGGAAAACAGAGGGTATGAGCACTTCACATGATTTTCGCCAAAGTTTTAAACTTTTTCCCCTTTATTCTCATGGCACTGGTTCTGGGGGCAGGAAAACAGGGCATTGCCATAGCCCATGATTTAATTCGTAATGGAATGGAAACCAGGATATGTGATGCTGTGGCAAAAAACTTACCAAATTTCTTCCTTCTGGATGTGAAAAATGAAGATAAACTCAGGGAAGAGATGAGAAAGGAGGATGTGGTGATAAGTGCCCTTCCCTATGATTTTAATTACAGGATTGCCAAAATTGCCATTGAGACGAAATGCCATTTTCTTGACTTGGGAGGAAACACTTTTGTGGTTGAGAGGGAGATGGAACTGCATGAAGAAGCAAAAAGGGCAGGTGTAACAATCATTCCGGACTGCGGACTTGCTCCTGGAATGACCAATGTGATTGCTTCCCATTTATACCAAAAGGGATGCAGGGAAATCCATATAAGGGTGGGAGGATTGCCCCAGAAACCATCGCCGCCTTTAAACTATGCTCTTTTCTTCTCCGTTCATGGTCTGATAAATGAATATATTGAGGATTCCATAATTGTGAGGAATGGAGAAATCATGGAGATGGAATCTTTAACAGGATTGGAAAAAATAGAATTTGATGGATTCCCTCCTCTGGAAGCATTTTTCACCCATGGAGGAACATCCACGTTGCCCCTTACCCTCAAAGGAATAAAAAATCTTGACTACAAAACCATAAGATATGAAGGGCATGCTGAAAAGATGATGATGCTCAAAAAACTGGGATTTTTTGATGAAGAGGCAAGGAGTTTCACTGAAAAAATTCTTGAGAAAGCACTTCCAAAAGATTTCAAGGATGTGGTTCTGGCGAGAGTTTATGGAGATGGCATAACAATGGAGATGGTGGACTATCATGACGGCACATTTTCAGCAATGCAACGCACCACCGGCTTCTCCACAGCCATAATGGCGAAAATGGTTTTGGATGGTTACGCGGAAAAGGGGGTGTATCCTCCCGAATTGGCTATTGATTCAGAAAAATTTATGAGAGAGGCAGAGAAAAGAAACATTGTATGGAAGATGAAATAGCAACAAATTTTATATATTCCGTGCTAATTAATAGCATGGTAAGGAAATGGCTGGTTTGTTTACTCATTGTTTTTCTTACCCTGCCCATATTAACTCCGGTAAAATCCAGTGAAAAAGTGGAGGCGAAAGTTAATGACATGGATTTTATAATGAAGGGAATAGAAAGGTTGCAGAAAAATAATTTTTCGGAAGAAAGTATTCATTTATTTATAAAAGAATTGCAGGAAAGATTTGGAGGGGATAGCATATATATTAATGCAATGTGCAAGGTGGTAGGAATAGGAGGAGGAATACTATTTCCTCCATTTCTGCCCCTTTCTCCTGTGCTTATTGCCTTTCCCATTACCCTCCTGAGAGCCACTGGATTGATGGGAGATTGGGGTCATGGTGTGCAGCTGGCAATATTCATTCCATTCATTGGATTGCCTTTATATATAACTCCTCCACCCATTTACATCATTGCTGGAGTTGCGGGAATTGTTATAGGGATAGTATTTGAATAAGGAGAGTACAAAATTATTTAAAAAGAGACAGAATTTTCCCTATGCTCAGAATTATTGTCATCCTTCTCATCCTCTCCATCGTTCATTTTCCCTTATTACAGAATGAAAGAGAGATAGACGTTGCCATATATTTCTCCAGTGTGGAAAGATATTCTGAAGAAATAGAGAATGCCATCAACTATTCATGGATGGAAGGAGGAACAAAATATGTAATAAATACAGATATAGTTAACAAAAATGAGGTAAAAAGTGGAAAATTATCTTCCTACGATGTTTTTATAGTTCCTGGCTCCGCCCGCCCCTACATGGATGTTCTGGATGAGAAATGGAGAGAGGAAGTGAGAAAATTTGTTTTTAATGGCGGAGGCTATGTTGGCATATGTGGAGGGGCAAACATTGCTTCCATGGGATTTGATGGAGGAATAAATGGAGTGATGAATCCCTTTCTTCTCAAAATAGCAAATGTTTATGTGAATGATGAGCAGGCGGAGGAATGGCAGTATTTGTGGAAATCCAACTGGGACGAGGGCGGAGTTCCTGTAGGTATATTTATTATTCCATCTGATAATCCCATATTTCATGGCTTTTATGGAGAGAAAAGAAGCATAAGATACTGGGGAGGTCCTGGAATGTATGAGGCAGATGTGGAAGATGAAAAAATGGGGAATATAATTCCTCTGGCAATTTATGATGAGGAAATAATGGATGTTGCCCCTCTCCATTACTGGAAATGGAGGAATGGGGAGTGGATTCCCTTCAGGAATGTAAGCACTGATTTAAAGGGAGAATATGCTGCCATAGCCACAACATATGGAAAGGGAAGAATTGTGCTATTTGGTCCTCATCCCGAGAGAGAAACCTTTCTTGATGGGCATATAGAGGAATTTCCTGTAAGAGAAAATCTCTCTCCCTTCACATGGTTCATATACAGATGGAATGGAAATAAGACAGATATAGGCTATAACTGGTGGATTTTGAGAAGGAGTGTTGCATGGGCTGCAGGGGTTTCAGTTCCCCCTGCCAGTCCATGAAAATGGAAAATTAGGAATAATGATGCATGTTCCTCAATATTCCAGTCCCTTCATGGCTTTCTCTCCTTCATCATAATAATGCCTTATGTTTTTCATCTCTGTAACCAAATCCGCCTTCTGGAGTATTTCGGGAGGAGCATTTCTGCCCGTGAGAATGATATGTGTTTCCCCTCTTGCATCCAGCAAATCAATTATATCCTTTAACTTCACCACTCCCATGGAAAGAGCCACATTGATTTCATCCAGTATTAAAAGAAAGGGATTTTCCCTAATTTTTTCAAGAGTAAAATTTACCGCCTCCTCCGCCCTTCTGAAATCTTCCTCATGGGGCTGGAAAACAAATTCCCCACTTCCAAATTGATATACTTCCACGCCTGCATCCCTCAATGCCTTCACCTCACCATATTCGCCTTTTTTCAAAAATTGTATTATAATAACCCTTTTTCCATGCCCTATCGCTCTTATGGCAGTGCCCATGGCGGCGCTGGTTTTTCCCTTTCCATCTCCAGTAAAAACCAAAATTTTACCCTTCATTTTTGATATATTCTTTTATTCTCCTCGCTCCTTCATCACCCACAACATTGGCTATCTCCTCAACAGGTGCTCTCTTCAGTTCATCTATGCCAGATATGCCGGCTAAAAAAAGAGATTCAGCATCTTCCTTCCCCACCACCTTCATCAGTTCCTTTATTATTTTATCCTTATTGAGATAATTTTCTATTGCCTTATGAAGACCTTCAGCAGCAAGATTGCTGCAGTGCATTTTTATTGGTGGAAGTCCTTCCAGAGCATCTGCTATGTCGCTCCTGCTAATCTTCATTGCCTCCTCTATGCTTTTTCCTTTTGCCAGTTCGCTGAGCATGGAAGAAGTTGCTATGGCAGCAGCACACCCCATGGTCTCCCATCCTATGTCCTCTATCCTTCCATCTCTCACTTTAATATAGATATGCATCACATCTCCGCATATAGGATTGCCCACTCTTCCAACAGCATCTGCATTCTTCAATCTACCCTTGTTGCGGGGATTCAGAAAATGATCCATAACCTTTTTTGAATACATTTTATTTCAACTGCTTTTCCGTTATTATCCTCAGACCACGTGGCAACTTTGTTACCTCTCCCATAGCAGTGGCTATTATCCTTTTAACCCCATTCTCGTGGGCGTTGTCCACAAGACGCTGCGTGACTATGCCATCAAAAATTATGGTGTGGGGCTTCTCCTTCCCTATGGCATCGATGATTTTCTCTGTGGCTACTCTATTTACCTCCTCCTTTTTATCATTTAACAGGACGGCTTCATGTTTTCCCTTTATCTCTTCCAGCAATTCTTTATAAAAATCATCCTCTCCATGTGCCTTCTCCCTTCCTCTCTTCTTTTCCTTTTTCATACCGAAATTTTCCATGTACTGTTCTGCTGGAACCTTATTCTTCAGTGATTTCATTATGAGTTTATATGTCAGTTCCTCCACCTCTCTGGTAGGAGGGGCTCGTGCCACAAAATCTATGTCTGCCACCTGCAATAACTCACGGAGTATTAACTCGCCCCCTCTATCTCCATCCACAAAGGCGGTGGCAATCTTTTCATTACATAACTCTATTATGGTTTTTGGTATATTTGTTCCTTCCACTGCTATGGCATTTTTTATTCCATGCCTCAGAAGGTTAACCACATCATTTCTCCCCTCCACCACTATTATTGCATCACTTTTATCAATGTTTGGACCTGCTGGGAGTCGTTCATCACCATAATATACTATTTCCTCCACCTGCACCGACTGCTTTATCTCCTCCGCCAGGTCAGCCAGTTCCTCCTTACTCTGCTTCAGCATTTCCTGTAAAATCCTCTTCGCTCTATCCACCAGTTTTTTCCTCTTTGCTATTCTTATGTCCTCCACCCTTTCAAGCGTTATTTCTGCCTTGCATGGCCCTATTCTATCAACACTTTCTATGGCTGCTGCCACCAAAGCCGTCTCCACTTTTTCAAGAGCAGAAGTTAAAGTCAAATCGCCCTCACTCTTGCCCTGATTCTGCTTGAGTTCCACTTCTATTCTTCCTATTCTGGCAGATTTCTGTAAATCCCTTAAATCCAGTTCCTCTCCCATCAAACCTTCCGTCTGCCCAAAAATGGCGCCTATAACATCGCTCTTATCCACTACTCCATCTACCTTTATTTTCGCCTTAATCAAATATTTTGCTGCTGATGGATCTAATGACAATGATACCACCTCCAAGTTAATTTAATTTGTAATGCCTTAATGCCAAGCATTATTAAAACCTTTCCTAAAACAATTTTTAATCATTTCTTTCCCTCCTTTTTCTTAGCCTTCAGTTCAGCCTTTATTCTTTTCTTTTCCAGTTTAATCCTCTCCTTTTCCATTTCACCTCCTTTTCCCTCCTTTCCCCTTTCCATTTCCCCACTGTAGAGATAACTCATTATAATGGCATATATGATGTAAATGGAAAGAATCATAACAATGGCGAAGGAAAGAGAGTCGGGCAGAGAAACAAAATACTTTATGGCAATGAATACTGAAAGAAATCCCAAGCCAGCCCAGGCATGATGACGATATCTTTCATATTTCCCCATTTCACACCTCAAACAAAAAATCTTCTGGTTTTTGTTTCTTTATTCAATTTTCCACCATGCAGTGTCTCCCTCGTTCTTATCTCCACAAATATGGGGGCGGCAAGAGGAAGGCCAGCAACAATGGCTATGCCCACAGGAAGCATCTGTATTTCATTGGCGGCGCTGCTGTCCAGCCCTTCAACGCTTGCCACTATTGCCTTCAAATCATTTGGATTTGTTGTTTTCAGCACCATATGGGTATTGCACTGGGAGAGCACGTTTTTATCCACCCTCGCTGCCCTCTGACTCACCACCGCCAAGCCCATACCGAATTTTCTTCCTTCAGATGCTATTGTTCTTATTATCTCAGTGGCAAAACTTCTTCCCTGCCCTCTTTCCGGAGCATAGCGATGTGCCTCCTCTATCACAACCATGAAGGGAGGAATGGCATCATTTCTCCTAGCATCAAAAAGTTTTGTGAGTAATATGGAAACAAGTATTTCCTGTATGTAGGGTGGAACCCCCCTCAAATTTATTATGGAACAGACTCCCTTTTTTACCATTTCATTGAGGGGGGTGTAGTGGAGAGAAAATAAATTCATGGATATGATTTGCTCCATCTGAGGAAGAAGATTCCATTTTGCATTACTTTTTGATTCTCCTATGGCTTCCAGTATGTCTTTAAGGAAATAGAACTTTCTTTCCCTTGCCTTTTTATATGCCTCGTAAAGCACCCCCTTCTGCTGGGAAGTTGCGTGGGGAAGGAGATTGAGCAAATCCTGAAAGGAGAGGTTGGTTTCGTCAAGATAGAGGGGTATCGCCTCCCTGTTATTGCTGCATACGGGGGCGAATTCATAAACATTTTTCGCATATCCCCTCGGCTTTATGCCAAATCTTTTCATGGATTCCATTTCCTGTTTTTCCAGATTGGGGCGGCGCAGGGAAACATATTCACCATGTGGGTCTATTATAACCACAGGAATTCCTTTCTTTATGAATTCCTCCACCACAACGCCCATGGCATAACTCTTTCCACCCCCGCTTTTGGCAAGGACGCATATATGCTTCTGTATGAGGATATCAGGAGATAAATTCACCTTTATACGGGAATCCTTCAGCATCCCGATATATATTCCTTCTTTTTCTATGCCAATTATCTTTCTAACAAACTCCTCATCCGTTTCATATACTATGCTTCCCACCTTAAATGGGCTCTTGGGCATGTATTTCCTTTCTTCAGAACCAATTATACGGGCATGTGCAAACATTCCATTGCTCAACTGTTTTATTTCCCATACCTGTGCCAGAACGTTATTCACTCTAACGTACTGATGCTTTTCCACATCCTTCTTTGCTTTAAAAATAAAGGAAGAAGTTGTGCTCTCCGTTATTTCCCCTATTTCCTCCATTATCCGATATACCTCAAATCCTCTCCACCCTTCTTTTCAATTATGGATTTCTCTATGCTTTTTATTCTGTCGGTTATTTTCTTCACTTCCTCAGCCTTTTCATCCAAACGTGTCAGACTTATCCTCACCTTTAGCATTTTGGTAAGGACTTTTATAACTTCCCTAGCAGAATTTGGGTCAACTATATAGCCAGATGTCTCTCCCATGAGGCAGGCTCCCCTCATTCCCCTGAGCATTCCGAGTCCGAGAAGGAGTCCTGATGCCCCAATTATTCCTCCTCCTTCCTCACCTTTAAAAATAACACCATGTTCCCTTAATTCTTCCACTATTTCTTCATGGGTTGCAGCCCCTATTACGCGAGGATGCTCCACTTCCATTCCCAGTCCATATCCACCCAGGGTGTATATCACCTCCACCCCCATTTCCTGTGCTATATCAAGCACTTTATCCGCCAGCATATACTGTCCCTTGGAGGACATTCCTTGGAAATCACCCGTTAATATTATAATATCACCATTTTTCCTCTTTGCATAATACATTTCATTCCTCACCAGTTTTATTGTTCCATCTGCATTCACAAACACCTGGGGGGGAAAGTCATTGGAATATATCTCCAGAAACTTCTTTGCTTTTAATTCATCTATTAAATGCTCTGCTGCCAGTTTTCCAACATTCCCCACTCCTGGCAGACCTTCAATGAGCACAGGTTTATTCAATTTTGGCTTCTTAACATAAACTATTGTTGCATCCTTAATCTCTATCTTCTTCATTTTAATCCCTCCTTTTTGAGCATCCTTCTATATTTTCCATATTTATCATGGGGAGAGAAACGGGGCGGTTCCTTTTTATAAGTTTTCTCTCCACAAACAGGACATACATCCTTTAATGTATATCTTTTACATTTATAACAATATCTCATTTTAATTCTCTTTTGAATATTCCTGTGCCTCCATGTTTGTTTATATACTCAATCCCCTTTTCCACCTTCTTTTTCATTACTTTCTCTGCAGATTTGTAATCGGGGGCTGTCACCTCAACACCATAAAGAGGGGCGGAGATGTATTTTATCTTCACTTCCACCTCTCCTTCCTTCCCTTCCATCATCTGCAAAGCCTTTTTTATATGATTTATTCCATCTGGCAGGGGGCATATCATCTCCACATAGCCCTTTATTTCAACATTGGGAATGAGTATGTTTTCCTTTGCAATATCAACAAAATCTTCAATCCATTCACCTTCAAAACCTTCTTCATGCAGGGAATTTTCATCCCTTACAACTTCCTCAAAGGCATCATACAAACTCCCGAATTTCTTTATGAGTTCATATCCGAATTCCTTATAGCATTCATCCACATCTTTTCCTATTCTTTCAGCGAGCATTTCGAAAAGTTTTCTTGCCTTCTGTTCATTCTTCCACTGCTGTATTTTTTCCCTTCTCTGATGCTCATTCACCCTCTTTAAGGACAAATCCACGTATCCCTTGGAGGGGTCAACATCCATAACCTTGCATACAATTCGCTGCCCCTCCCTCACATAATCCCTTATGTTCTTCACCCAGCCAGAGGCAACTTCCTTTATATGTATAAAACCTCTCTTATCAGGATATTCTTCCAGTTCAACAAAAGCCCCAAAACCCTTTGCCTTCTTGACCGTGCATACAACCAATTCCCCCTTTTCAGGCAGTTCCTTAATCATGTGCCATTTCCTCTATTATTTCTCCCCTTATTTTTGCTCCGCCGCCTGTGGGCTCTGCCAGTATGCTCCCGCATATCTGGCACCTCACCTGGGTGCTGGCTCTGCTGAAAACTATTTGTTCGTTATTGCAATCCTTACATTTTATACGATAGAATGGAGATGCCATTCCATCACCTCTTGAATTCAAACTTCTTTGCCCTTACACCCTTCTTCTGGTGCACCTTTCCACATTCCTTGCATCGATAGCGGAGATATACACGCTTCGTTGGCTTTTCTCTCCCCTCTGGCTTGGGACGAGGATAACCTCCATAACCTGCTGTAACCCTTCTGAATCTTCTTTGTCCCCATTTGAGTTCGGACGCCTTCTTCTTTTTAACTTTCTCCACTGCATGCTCGGTGTGATGCTGGCAGTATGGGCAATAGGTTTTTATCACTGGCGGTCGAATCATGAGATGAAAATGAAGCATCATATATAAAAATGATGGTTATTGTCAGTAGATGACCTGGCAGATACAGATTTACCGTTTTTAAATCTGTATTTTGTTATTGTTGAGTCCTCAACAATAACAAATTTTTCAACAAAATAGTTTGTTTTGCTGCTATTATTGCCG
>CAZTWM010000007.1:0-16958 GCA_964617935.1 uncultured Thermoplasmatales archaeon
GGGGACGGTGGAAAACATAGCAGCATCCTGGGTAATCTCTCCCATTGCCGGCGGCATTCTTGCATTCATAATGTTTAAAATAATAGCCGCCACCATATTCTCCAGCAGGGAGCCGGGAAGGATGGCAAAGAATACAGGACCCATATTCATTACCCTTACCCTTTTCATCATAATGCTCTCCGTTTTCATGAAAACAAGGCTCGGGGCGATGATGGGGAACTTCACTATAATGGAATTTGTTGCCATATCCCTGGCAATAGCATCTCTCGGAGGAGTCGTCGGCTTCTTCCTGTTGAAAAAGGTGAGGGGAAAGGGCTATGATCTGGTGGAGAATCTCTTTCGCCGCCTCCAGGTGATGACCTCCTGCTACATCGCCTTCTCCCACGGAGCGAACGATGTGGCCAACGCCGTCGCCCCCGTGGCGATGGTGCTGATGCTGGCGTGGAAGCAGATAGATGCCATCTATCTGCTAGCCATCGGAGGATTGGGAATAGCGGTGGGAATATTAACCTGGGGATACAAGGTCATAAAGACGGTGGGAGGAAAGATAACGGCTTTAACAAACACCAGGGGCTTCTCCATCGACTTCAGCGCCGCCACCGTTGTTCTGGTTGCCTCCAAACTCGGTTTACCCATATCCACCACCCATACAGTTGTGGGAGCGGTCATAGGAGTGGGGCTCGCCAGGGGGCTGGATGCTGTGGATTTGTCGGTAATAAAAAAGATAGTTTACTCATGGCTTCTCACACTGCCGGCAAGTGCGGCATTATCGATATTGATTTATAGGGGGTTGATAATATTATTTTAATGCCATTCAGAGCTCCCGTAAAGGACACATACCGCAAGAAGTCACCATTTGAAGGACTACTTGACCATATAGGGAAGGTGAGGGAATGCGTTCACATACTTAGAGGGGGAATACTCAGATATGTGGATGGTGAGTTTGAAGGATTTCATGAAATTGCGGAGAAAGTGTCGGAACTGGAACATGAAGCAGATTTGATAAAGGGGAATATAAGGGCTCATCTACCCCGTTCTGTTTTGATGCCTGTGGACAAGCGTTATTTCCTATGGTTGCTGAGGGAGCAGGATGCCATACTGGACCATGCGGAAAACCTTGCCCAGTTGCTGGATTTACGCCATACTGTCATACCAGAGGAGATGAGGGATGATTTCAAGGAGCACATGAATCTCGTTGCCGCCACAGTGGAGGAGATGGAAAAGGCGGTGGAGAATGTGAAGGATTTACTCATGACAAGTTTTTCTGGAAGGGAGAGGGATGAAACAAAAACATACATTCATAATGTTCACAAGAAGGAATGGGAGGCTGACCAGAAAAGATATGCCATCACCGCAAAAATATATGAAATGGAGGATGAAATGGATGCGATGGATGAATATCACCTCCTGAAAATAGTGGACTGGATTGATGACATAGCAGATCATGCTGAAAATGCCGCCGACTGGCTCCGCGCCATGATTGCAAAATGAGGGAATTACAGGATTTTGTTAGGGAGAATAGAGGAGAGATTTTAAAGAAGGTGAAGAAGCCCAGGATATGGAAGGAGAAGGATTTGGTGGATGGCAGGATAGTGGATTCCTTTGTTCTTATCCTTCGCACCTCAGGATGCAGATGGGCTCATCACTCTGGCTGTACAATGTGTGGCTATTTCAGGGAAACATATGATGCGGGAGAAAAGGAAATAATTAAGCAGGTGGAGGAGGCATATGAAAGATACGAAGGAGAGGAGATGGTGAAGATTTTCACTTCAGGAAGTTTTCTGGACGAAAAGGAAATCCCGCTAAAAATACAGAAGTATATACTGAAAAAATTTGAGGGGGCAAAGAAAATAATAATAGAAAGCAGACCCGAATTTATAGACAATCTTTCCTTTCTTGAGGATGAGAGGATAGAGGTTGCCATGGGGCTGGAATCGGCGAGCAATAAAGTGCTGGAATATGCCATAAACAAGGGATTTACTTTTGAGGAATGGATGGAGGGGGCAAGGAAGGTGAAGGAATATGGAGCGAGCTTGAAGGCATACATACTCATAAAACCACCCTTCATGACGGAGAGGGACGCCATAAGAGATGCTGTGGAAAGTGTGGATAAAATAAAGCACATTGCCGACGTTATTTCCTTTAACCCCGTTTCCATTCATGGAAAAACCTTGGTGGAATATTTATGGAAAAGAAATCTTTATTCTCCTCCCTGGCTCTGGAGCGTTGTGGAAATAATAAAGGAATCAGAAAAAATTTATGATGGTATATTAAAATGTGATGTGGTGGCGGGCGGAAAAAGGAGGGGGGCGCACAATTGCGGGAGATGTGACAGCAGTTTTTTAAATGCCATAAAAGAGTTTTCACTGCATCAGGATGCGAACGTATTCAAAAATTTAAGTTGCGATTGTGAGAATGAGTGGAGGGACGTGCTGGAAACTGAAGAATTTATGAGAGGTTAAAACTGGCGGAGTTTTCTTCTGTCTATTTTTACTCCTGTTGGAGTTACTATGAAATGGTGTCTGTCCAAGCCGGCTATATCTCCATTTATATCTCTCGTTATTTTTTTCAGTTCATTGGTTGCTCTCTCCAGTTCTATGTCATCCACTGATATGGGAGAAACATCCAGAATCAGTATGTTACCTTCATAAACATACTTTGCAAATTCCTTCAAATCCTCATATTTCTGAAGTTCCGCCACTTTAACATACATGTTGGCTTCTTCAAGCCCCTCCGTTTCCACATCCTCCAGGTCAATATACTCCTCTCTTTTCTTTCCAAATATCATCTTAATCATTTTTAGAATACTTTTGGTTTATAAAAACTTTTCAAAATTTGTAAAAGGAAAGGAATATAAATGCCGCCATAACAAACCATGTTATGGGTATTACATAGAGCCACATGTTGTATATCTTTGCCGTAGCCCCTCCCAGTATGATGAGCCACGGAAGCACAAAGGCTATTATTGCATATATTATGCTTTTCAGTTTCATTGAAGGTGTATATGCTTCCAAAATAAAAAGGTTTAGATTGTTTTTTGATACCATAGAATGTCGCCCGCCCCTCCATGAATAACAAAATTTAAGTGTGGTCGACTAATTATACTTACATGAACCGAAAGGTTACAGGAATTGTTATTGTAAGTATTTTGTTATCAGGAGCATTTTTCTCTTTCGTTAAAAGTGGTGATGAAATCAAATCCATGGAAGTTATGCTGAAAGCAGGAGATTACAAAATATATTCAGAAGATAATTATGCTCAAATAATTATGAAGGGTTATGGATATGTTTTAAGCCCGGGTTATCCTCAATTGCCTTCAAAGACCTTCCTGTTTGCTTTACCACCAGGAGGGAAGGTTATCTCCATAGATGTTATATCTATTTCATCTGAAAACATTTCGGGAGAATACAAAATAAAACCATCGCCCCCATTCAGTAATGGGGTGAAATATGTGGGAGATGATGATACAGATATTTATAAATCTAAAAGTCCATATCCTTCAAAACCTTATGAGTATCTCGGTATGGGGCAACTTAGGAAATATCGTTTTGCCATGATAAGATTCTATCCTTTTTCTTATATTCCAGCAGAAGAAAAACTTGTTTTTCATTCCAGCATAAAATTCAAAATTAATTACAAAATAGGAGATATATCCTATGAATTACTGGCTGATGATGTAATGGAAGATTTTGCATCCACAATAATAGATAACTATAAAGACATACATTACCTATATGAGGTAGGAGAAGGACCAAACCAGGAGAAATATGATTATGTTATAATCACAACAGATTCATTGAAAAATTCTGTGGAGCCATTGAAGAAATGGAGAGAGAATCTGGGGTGTTCTGTAAAAGTGGTTACAGTTTCATGGATTTACAGTAATTATGATGGAGAAGATAATCCAGAAAAAATAAGGAATTTTCTGGTGGATAAATATGCCGAGTGGGGAATAAAATATGTTTTGATTGTGGGAAGTACTTCACGAGTCCCCATGAGAAACTGTTATCCCTCTGCCTCAGAAAAAACCCCAACAGACTATTATTATGCAGATTTGACGGGGAACTGGGATAGCAATGGAGACGGGAAATACGGGGAGTATGGAAGTGATGCAATAGATTTGTATCCAGAGGTGTATGTGGGAAGAATTCCTGTTGACGATGCTTTAACTGTGGAAAAAATCTGTGAAAAAACAATTAATTATGAAAGGAGTAGAGAAGGATGGAAATATAAGGCTATGCTCATAGGAGCCATAAGCAATTTTGCAAGAGAGAAAACGGGCTGGGGAAAAACAGATGGTGCTTCTCTCATGGAGGCACTAAAGCCTATACTAAGTGGCAAAAATTATGAATTTTTCAGAATGTATGAAAAGGAAGGGATAAGTCCCTCCTCCTATTCCTGTGAAGATTCGTTGACACATGAAAATGTTTTAAAATATCTGCCAGATGGGTATGGAATACTCAACTGGTGGGCACATGGCAGCGCAACAGATGCTTGGAGGAAGGTATGGAGTCATGATGATGGAGATTTTATCCCAGAGGATTCTGAAATAGATTGGAAGATATTTATACAATCTTCGGACAAGAGCAAGTTAAACGACGAAAAACCATGTATAGTTTTTTCATGTGCATGCAACAATGCATATCCTGAGAACGGCAATAACCTGGGCAAATCAATGATGGAGCATGGAGCGGTGGTATTCGTGGGTGCCACAAGGACATCATGGTATACGGTCGGATGGAAGAATCCGAAAGATGGAGGAAATGCAGCCATTGACTATTACTTTTTCAAAAACCTGATAAAAGAAAATAAAGATTGTGGAGAGGCATTGTTTGCATCCAAGATTTATTACCACAATAACTTTTTCTGGTGGGGATGGAAGAGTTCGCAGAATATGTATGTATTCTGCCTTTATGGAGATCCTGCTTTGAAAACTGAACTGGAAAATTATCCTCCCGATCCGCCCTCAAACCCATATCCAAGTGATGGAGCATTTAATGTGGATAATAATATAACTTTAAGATGGGAAAGTAGAGATCCGGAGGGGAAGAATGTTGTGTATGATGTCTATCTTGGTACAACAGAAGATTTAAACGAAAAAAATTTGATAGCCACTGGGCTACAGGAAAACTCATTTAACGTCAGTTTGGAGGAGAATACTCATTATTTCTGGAAGATTGTTGCAAAAGATGAAGAGGGTCTAAAAAGCGAAGGTGAAACATGGGATTTTTACACCATAGATACCCAGCCCCCAGAGGTAAATATAATGGCGCCCCAGCCAGGATATATCTATCTTTTTGGTAAGGAATATAAGGGCATATTTAAAAACCTATCAATAGTTATAGGGAAAATTACTGTGAATGTGGATGCCCATGATAATTTTGGGGTGGAAAAGGTGGAGTTTTATGTGGATGATGCCCTCAAATTTACCGATGATTCAGCGCCCTATTACTGGGTATGGGATGAAACGGTTTTCATGAGCCACACGCTAAAGATTATTGCTTATGGCATCAGTGGTGACAAAACAATCGAAACGGTAAAAACATGGATTGTAAATTTATGAATAATATCGTGGGCAACTAAAGCATTATATGTTGTTGATTATTTACTTCCATGATAGTTGCCATAAAGGGGGCAAGGAACACAGGCAAAACAACCTTTATTGAAAGACTTCTGGAAAAACTCCATGACTATAAAGTCGTGGTGATAAAGAGCAGTGAGCATGAAAGAATAGATGAAGATGGAAAAGACACTTTCCGCTACAGGAAGGCTGGAGGCATTGCCTCAGTAATGATAATGAAGGAGGAAAGTGTGATTTTCATGAAATCAATGGAATTAGAAGATGCGGTTTCATTCGTTGCGAGAAAATTTTCACCTGATTTCATAATTGTGGAGGGAAATAAAAGTGTGGAAACTCTGAAATGCAGGGTGGTGGATATGGCTGAGAAACCAGATGTGGAACAGGTCTACAATGACATGGTGAGGAGCATTAAAAGGAGAAGGATGGAGATATTCATTGATGGTAAAAAGCTCCCCATGAATGAATTTGTGGAAAGATTGATGTACAACACCATAAAGGCAATGCTTTCCACTCTGAAAAGAGGGGAGGGGAAAGAAGCGGAGATTTTAATAAAGGAATAGCCGCACAAAAAATATAACTCTCGCCCTATTCCATTCCATGAAATGCAATAAATGTGACAGGGAGGCGGTAACATTCATAAGATACAATGGCACATACCTCTGCAAACAACATTTCATGGAATTTGTGGAAAAGAGGTTTAAAAGGGAGGTAAGAAAGCAGGGGTTGCCCCATGGAATATTAGCAGTGGCTTTATCAGGAGGAAAGGATAGCATTGTAGCCACTTACTTGATGAATAGAATTACAGAGAAAGATGATAGCAGGGAGGTGCATGCGATAACGGTGGATGAGGGAATAAAAGGTTACAGGGATAAAACCATAAAAATTGCCAGAAAATTCTGTGATGAACATGATATACCCCACCATATAATCTCCTTCAAGGATGAATATGGATTCACTCTTGATGAGATGAGCGTGTTGAGGGGTGAGCTGGCGGAATGCACCTATTGTGGTGTATTCAGGAGGCAATGTATAAACAAGGTTGCAAAAAATTTGAATGCAAAGGTCATAGCCATGGGTCATAACCTTGATGATGTTTCCCAGACAATACTCATGAATTTCGTGAGAAGTGATGTGGAAAGAATGGCGAGGATGGCACCCCATAAAAAAGTTCAGAAAGGACTGATACCCCGAATACTTCCCCTGAGGAGTATACCTGAAAAGGAGATTACTCTCTATGCCTATCTGAAAGGATTTGAAATAAGTGAGGATGAATGCCCCTATGCTGTAAGGGCTTTAAGGGGTGAATATCGCGATTTTATAATGAAACTGGAAGAAAGGCATCCCGGCAGCAGGCACAGCATATTAAAGAGTTTTCTGGAAATTGAAGATTGCCTCCGCGAAAAATATCCTCCCGCCTCCTTAAAACCATGCAAGTTATGCGGGCAGCCATCATCTGAAGAGATATGTATGGCATGCCAGTTGATTAAAAAAATTCGGGAGAATTCCCATTAATTTCTTGGATTTGAGATAAAGGTAAATATAAGAAAAGGGATAGCCAATTATGGAAATGGTTGGGCTGTGTGCCATATGCGGGACGCCGGGAGTTATGTTCACATGCAGAATATGTGGGAGAATGGTATGTGCCACCCATTATAATCCATCCACTGGAACATGTGTTGAATGTAGTGGAAGAATGGTTTAACCTATTACAATGGGAATTTTTTCCCCGCACTTGATGCATTTTTCTCCATCCATTCCAACCATTTCGGCAGAAAAACCATGACGTTTAACCAGTAAATTTCCACAGTTATGGCAGTATGTGTTTTCATAATCTCCATGCGGGACATTGCCGAGATATACATAATGCAGTCCCTCATGTTTTGCAATCATATATGCTTTCAACAGTTTTTTGAAGGGTGTTGGAGGAACATCCATCATTTTGTAGTGGGGATAGAAGGCTGTGAAATGAATGACCTGCATTTCTCCCATTTCATCCATTACCCATCTGCAGAATTTTTTTATTTCCTCCTCTCCATCGTTGTGGGAGGGTATAACCAGATAGGTTAACTCAACATGCACCCCTTCCCTTTTATAATTTTTACATGCTTCAAGAACGGGCTCCACACTTGCTTTACATATTTTTCTGTAGAAATCATCGCTCATGGATTTAACATCAATGTTCGCAGCATCTAAATAAGCAGATATATCCTTCAATGGCTTTTCATTTATGTATCCGTTGGTAACAAAAACAGTATACAGCCCTTCCTTCTTGGCAATCTTTGCTGTATCCAGAGCATATTCCATCCATATGGTGGGTTCATTGTAGGTGAAGGCAATTCCATTACAGCATGCTTTAGCCCTCTCCACAGCATTCTGGGGTGTTATCTCCGCCAGGGGATATTCTTCCGGCTTCGCCTGGCTTATTGTATAGTTCTGGCAGTGGAGGCATTTGAAATTGCATCCCACGGTTCCTAAGGAGAATACAAGGGAGCCGGGATGGAAATGATAAAGAGGTTTCTTTTCTATTGGATCAGGGTATGCAGAACTGCATGAGGAATAAATTAATGTATAGAGTTTTCCCCCTTTGTTTTCCCTGACACCGCATATACCTCTTTTTCCGCTGGGTATTAAACAGTTATGGGGGCAGAGCCTGCATCTTACCTGCTCCCCTTCCTTTTCCCAGTAACTTGCCTCCTTCTCCACATTAATTATGGAATGGGGGATATAAATTTATTTTCATAACATGCTATTGCTTCCATGGCAACAGTCCATGAGGGAAGGGGTTCATGATATATGCTTATAATTTCATCAACCATTTCATGAACGGGAGAAATGAAATCTCCATGGGGAAATCCACCTATTATGCACACCGCATCCCTTTCCATCACTTCCCTGATTTCTTTTCTTTCCCCCTCCTCGCTAAAAAGAATTTTTTTGCCAGGAAGTTTTTTGATGAGGGTGTCCAAATCCTCCTTCTTTATTTCCATCAATTTTTCTCCTTTTGGTGGCACTTTTCCATGTTCAAAGAGTTGATGCATCAGTCCTTTAAAGCGGTTATAGTTCTTTATTATCCTTGTTTCAGGTTTTATGTAAATCACTTCATTATTTCTTGTATGGATGTAAATCCTCAATTTTCCCTCCCTGTTTAAGATGGATTCGCTGGCAATCAAAAGAGTTATATGCACTATATCGGGTCTCCCTCTCCTCCTCCCATCCGGTATTTTTTCCATGGCTGAATGATGAAGGGAGGAGTCAAGTATTCTGTTATGACCCATCCTTACTGAAGGATGGTTTCTTATTTCATCAGGAATCATCTCCAGTTCAGAATCGGCAATTACAAGATGCATCATGTTAGTATGTCCATGAGTTTGTCCTCATCAGCAGCCATTTTTATTTCCTGTGCTATCCTCCTGCCGGTGGAAAGTCCTGGCTGAATTAAATCAGCATATGGGCTTCCTGAAATATACAGATTTGTTCCCGCCACTATGCGGGCGGAGATTTCAAAAACCTTTATTTCCAGTGTGTCGGTCACCACCGCCTCCAGGCAGAATGGTCCTATCATGCCTCCGAAAAGTTCGTAGGAGCGCTCCACCACCCTTCTTCCCATATCAAAAACTTTGGGGAGAAGTGATTCACGCATCACAATGGGTATGTTTCCAGTTACAACAAATGAGGGGTGTATTCCCATTTTTTCCAGTTCGGTTATTGAACCAAGGCGATGTGCCTCATCTATATTTGCCTCATCCCTTCTATCAATGGAGAGCACTTCTAAGGTGCCATTCTTTACTTTATAACCCTCTTTCTTTATCGGGGAATGGAAGTAATGGATGTAATACCTCGTCCCTATCAGAAATTCCTGGATTGTATATGGCTTACTCTCATCTATTTTCCTCTTAAAATCCTCATAATCCTTGGCGATAAAAAAGCCTCTCCCACCCTTTGCTCCATGATATTTGACTATTACAGGGCGATCTATGTCCATTGGATTTTCTATTAATTCGGGCATTTTAATGCCCGCCCCCTCCAGCCATTCCCTTTCCTTGTCCCTGTTGGATTCCCATTCCAGAACACGTTTGTTACCAAATGTTGGCATCTCCAGTTTCATGAAATTATCTGCTCCCATATATTCAACAAATGAGCCTGTGGGAACAATTATGGCATTCTTGGATATGAATTTCTCCTTCTGATGCAATATTTCAGCATAATCCTTTACTATTATAAATTCATCGGGTTTTCCCAGAGGAAAAGCATCATAAAATTCAGGTTTTTTTCCTATTGCAATACCAATACTTTTAAGCCCTTCCTTTCTTGCACCATTGAAAATCTGTAAACTTGAATGGGAGCATGAGGTGGTTATTGTTATCTCCTCTTTATCATATTTTTCCAATATTTCCTCTATTCCCATTACTCCAAATATTATGTCCATTTTTAAACATTTTCTTTCATGATTTAATGTGGAAAGGGGCTATGTCGGGAATACCAGAATAATGCCCACCACCATTCCGCTTACATTTCCTGGCTGATTTAAAAGATTGGGAGATTTCCATACTCCAAACAGGGCTATGGCTATTCCAAACTGGGAGCCATTTACGTAGAAGGGAGGAGAAAAGGATTTTGTGGTGCCATTTTCATATGACCATGTTATTATTTGGGGACCCACTATGAAAACAAGACCTGGGGGAAAGGAATAACCGTATCCAGAGGAGTCCACTGCAAAGGAAAAGTTGTTTGTTTCTTTTCCTGAATCTTTTTCATCCACAGAAAGAGCATTAAATGGGGCTATGAAAAGAAGGGCTATCACCAATGCAAAAATTCTCCCCTTCATAATCAAATATGTAAATTGTCTATAAAATATTTGTCAATGTGGAAGCAATCGCAAAAACATTTTAACATGGTATGCATTTTATGCCCATGAAAACTGCATTATATGAAATTCATAAAGAAATGGGTGCATCCTTCACCAATTTCATGGGATATGAAATGCCAGTAATGTATAAATCAATACAGGAAGAACATTTGAATGTTAGGCACAGAGTGGGCATCTTTGATGTAAGCCATATGGGAAATGTTATCATAAAAGGAAAGGATGCGGAAAAATTGCTGAGCCGAATAACAGTGGAGAGGGCGGAGAAGATAAAGGAAGGAATGGGCCAATACACTTTGCTTTTAAATCATGAGGGAAATATAATAGATGATGAACTTTTTTTCAATCTGGGAAATGATGAATACCTTATCATACCCAATTCTGGAATGCATGATAAGGTGGTAAAATGGATGGAGGAGAATGCGGAGGGAGATGTTGAAATAAATGATGTAACAGATAATTATTCCATTCTTGCCGTTCAGGGTCCTCTCTCGGAAGAAGTTATGAGGGAAGCCATTGATTTCGATTTCTCTTCCCTTAAATTTTTTGAATGCCATGATGTTGGCAAAAGATTTAAATTTCCATTTCATGGAAAATGCATTGTTTCCAGAAGCGGTTATACGGGGGAGAAGGGTTATGAAATGTATATCCATCCTGCAGAGGAGGCGGTGGATGTTTTCAAAGAAATAATGGAAAAGGGGGAGAGATATGGAATAATGCCCGTAGGGCTGGGGGCGAGAGACACGCTCCGCCTTGAAAAGGGGTTCATGCTTGCTGGAAATGAATTTGAAGGAGGGAGAAATCCCGTGGAGGCGAATCTGGAATGGACAATTGACTGGGAACATGATTTTATAGGGAAGGATGCGTTGATTAAATTTAAGGAGAGGGATGAATATGAAAAAATTACGTTCCTGGTATGTAGTGAGAGAGGGATACCCAGGCATGGTGATGAGGTTTTTAAAGAGGGGGAGAGAATCGGGGTGGTATCTTCAGGCAACTTTTCACCCTGCCTTAAAAAGGGGATAGCCCTCGCATACATTAACATAAAGCACAGGAATGTTGGAGGAAGTGTTGTCATAAAAGGAAGGAGGGAGATGGAAGCAGAAATCATAAAGGGACCATTTGTGAAGAAGGGAGAATGCTGAAGAAGAAAATATTCAGTGTGGGAGAAATCTCCTCCTTCATAAAAAATCTTCTGGAAAGAGATGATTTGAAGGATATATGGGTGGAGGGGGAGATATCAAATTTCAGGAAGGCGGGAGGACACTACTATTTTTCCCTCAAGGATGAAAATGCTTCCATAAAATGTGTGATGTTTGATATAAGTCAGGCAGAACCGAGAAATGGAATGAAGGTTATTGTTAAAGGAGATGTGGGGGTGTATGAGAAGAGAGGATATTATCAGATATATGTGAGGGAAATGAGGATTGGAGGCATAGGGGAGATATTCATAAAATTTCTGGAAACCAAGGAAAAACTGGAGAAAGAAGGTTTGTTTAAAAAAGAGTATAAAAAGGCAATTCCTTCCATTCCATCAGCCATAGGAGTAATTACATCCAAGGAAGGAGCTGCCATACATGACATTTACAATGTCATTTCCAGAAGATTTCCTCTGCCCATAATACTCGCCCCCGTAAAAGTTCAGGGAGAAAGTGCAGCAGATGAAATAGTGAGGGCTATAAGTTTGTTAAATGAGAGGAATGATGTAGATGTCATAATCATTGCAAGGGGCGGAGGAAGATGGGAGAATTTGCAGGCTTTCAATGAGGAAAAGGTTGCGAGAGCAATCTTCAATTCAAAAATTCCCATAATATCGGGCGTGGGGCATGAAAGCGATTTCACCATTGCCGACTTTGTTGCTGATGCCAGGGCGGCGACGCCCTCTGCTGCGGCAGAGATGGCTGTTCCTGATGGAAGGGAAATAATGGAATGGATGGATGAGGCGATGGAGAGGATGGAGAGGGCGATGAGAAGGAGAATGGAAAGGGAATATGAGAGGCTGGAAGAGGTGGGAATGGAGAGGGCTGTCAGCCGTGTTTCAGAATTTTTTGAGAGATGGAAGGAGAGATGTGAGGAAGATGTAAAGAAAATGAGGAGCAATGCCATTGTTTATATCAATAATCTCCGGCAGAGTGTTGAATTATGCGGGAAAGCACTGGATGCGATGAATCCCTATAAAGTGCTGGAGAGGGGTTACAGCATATGTTTCAGGGAAAAAGATAACAAAGTATTTAGCAGTATAGGAGATGCTGAAATTGGAGATATGCTCAGGGTTATGGTTAAGGATGGTGAAGCAAAATGCAGGATAGAGGGAAAGAAGAGGAAATGAAGTTTGAGGATGCGTTGAAAAAACTGGAGAGGGTGGTGGAGGAAATTGAGAAAGGGGAACTCACGCTGGAGGAAACAATCAAAAAATTTGAGGAGGGAATAAGGTTATTCAAAATATGCAGGGAGAGACTTGAGAAGGCGAAGGCGAGAATAGAGGAATTGAGTGGGGAAATATGAAGCATGCCTTATTTTTCTTCGGCATACCCTCTGCTGTTATAATTTTAACCCATTACACCATAATAAATGAGAGTCTTTCCATTTTCAATGGCGTAACCACACCCATACTCTTTCTGGGTTTAATTCTTCTGGGCGCAGGATTTTTTAGTGAGAAGGAAAGAAAGCATTTCCTTCTCTTCCTTGGATGGTTCTTCTTCGCCCTCTACTGGGCAACACAGCCAGAATATCTTTATTATAAGGGGGAGAGAGATACAGTCAATGCTCTGTTCTGCATAATAGGTGTTTATTTTCTCTCCTATCTTTCATATCATGAATATCTTTCCTTCAAAAGAAATGAGGAGGTGAAAAGTTTAACTTTTATGGCGGGAGCCACTTTCTTCGCAGGCATGTTATACTTCACCGTATTAAAAATAGAATTTCTTTCTGGATGGCTCATAAAATTGGTGGCGGAGCAGACGGCATTTATAATGAGGAGCATGGGTTATGCTGTTGAAGCAGGCACAATCCATTATGGGATGAATGTTGATGTCCCCCTCTATTTCAATGGACATGAAAGTGTTCAACTCATTCTTGCATGCACCGGCTTGCAGTCCATGGCTGTTTTCATAGGTGTTTTTGCCGCACTCAATGTGGAGAGGGAGAGAAAGATAAGGGCATTTCTTTATACGGTTCCAACCATATATGTGCTCAATTTAATAAGGAATGTGGGTGTGGTATATGGAATGGAAAACCTTGGTTTATCTTTTTACATGATGCACAACGTTATAGGCAAGGTGGGTTCCCTCATAGCCCTCATTGTTCTTGCCTTTATAGTCTTTGATTTACTTCCTGAGTTGTATGATAACATAGCAGATTTGTTAAATCTCCCAAAAAGAAATGGACCAATAGAAAGAGGGATAAAGAAACTGATAAGATGATAGCCAGGAAATGTGTTCATGTCGCCCTGTCTCCCCTGCCCTTCCTTGCCATTTTCCTCGTTCTTGCTTCTATAAACTCCATTTTCCTTTACCCTCTTTTCCTTGCCCTTTTAACCCAGTTTTTCTTTCTTTACTTTTTCAGAGATATGCCCCGCAAAATTGGAGATGGCATAATCTCGCCAGCAGATGGAAGAATAATTAATGCGGAAGATGGTAGAGTAGCCATATTCATGAGTCTGTTGGACATGCATGTAAATTTCATGCCCTATGATGGAAAGATTGTGAGAATGAAGCATTATGATGGCGGACATGCCCCTGCCTATGGGGATGCTGGAAAAAATGAGAGAATGGAGATTGATATTGAAAGCAGTGTTGGAAAAATAAAAGTGATCCAGATTGCGGGAATGGTGGCGAGAAGAATCGTTCCATATATAAAGGAAGGAGATGTGATGAAAAAAGGGGATAAGATAGGAATAATAAGATTTGGCTCACGTGTTGATGTTTTGCTGCCAGAAAACTGTAAAATGGTGGTTAAGAAAGGACAAAAAATAAAGGCGGGGGAAACTCTTGCATGGCAAGAGCGTTGAAAATTCAGAAAAATTGAAATGCTTTTATGATTAAAGGGATGTGGAAATTTCGTTTAAAAAGATGATGGCATCAATATTTCTCAGCATGGCTGTGCTGTGGACTGTGTACATACTCGCCATCTATGGCTTCCTCTACTTTGCCCTCCTTCTCCTCATTATTTTTGCCTTTATTTCGTATATTGTCGTTATTCTTCTGTGGGGGGATTAGATTTTCTCATAGCCCTGTATATGCAGTATGCTAATCCACCATAGAAGACTATGCTTCCGAATATAGCCATGGCTATTGCTCCTCCCGACATTTTAACCTCGCAAACAATATTGCCATTATCACGCTCATAAGCACAATTCCTCCCGCCACCGCAATGCTCCAGGAGGGATAGTTGCCATATCCTTTAACCATCACTTCCACAAGAGAGGCGAGGGCTATGGAAATGAGAACAACAGGGGCAAAAAGTTTTAGCATTATGCTCGACCATCTCCCCATTTTTATTTCAGAAACCTTGTTGGCATAATTTCTTATTTTCTCTCCTCCAATCGCATAGCCGAAAATCAGGCATTCCAGCAAGCCCACAAATACAAGAGCGAAGTTGGAAATGAAGTGATCCATTATTTCAATCCAGTGGATGCCTGAACCAGGGATAAAGAGTAAGCCCAGCAAAAATCCGAGGAGGCACACAATGAATGTTGTTTTTTTCTTGTTCATCCCGAACTTATCCTTTATTCCCTCACTTATTGCTTCCACCATGGAAAAGGCAGAGTTTATGCCAAAGGAGAGGAGTGTTGTGAAGAATATGACACCAAAAAAGGAAGCCAGCACGGGCATCTTTGATATTCCCGTGGGATATGTTATGAATGTGAGTCCTATTCCTCCGCCTGCTATTTCGCTCATTGGCTGCCCCGTCTGATAGGAGAGATAACCAAGAATGCTGAAGACGGCAAATCCTGCAAGAAATGCTGCTCCTCCATCCGCCAGGGCTGTAATGAAGGCGTTGTTATTTATATCAGAGCCCTTCTTCAGAAAACTGGCGTAGACAATCATTATTCCCTGTGCGAGAGAGAGGGAGAAGAATATCTGGGCATAGGCGGCAAGCCACACGGATGGCATGGACAGCTTGGAGAAATCTGGAGAGAGGTAGAAATCCAGTCCCATGGATGCCCCAGGAAGAGTCACTCCTCTTATGGTGAGGATGAGCAGAAGAATGGCAGGGAGGGGAACAGTTATTATAGCCGCCCTTCCTATCGACTTCACTCCCTTGTAAAGGATGAGGTATATGGATGTCCATACTGCAAGGAGGGCAAACACAATCTGCATGTTCATGGAGCCACCGAGCGAGAGGGAGTTCCCAGCCCCTAAAAACTGATTGTAGAAGAAGTTTGATGCATCCGGCTGCCATACGAGCCCGAAGGAGTGAAAGAGATAGCAGAGACACCATGCTATGAGCACTGAATAATAGATGGATATGAGGAAGGCGGAGAAAACACCCCACCATCCAACCCACTCTGCCTTGGGATGTATACTTCGCATAGCCATGGGGGCGGATTTTCTGAACATGCTGCCAACGGAATATTCAGCAATGAGAAGAGGAATGCCAACGGTGAAGAGGGCAACGAAGTAGGGAATCAAAAAGGCACCACCCCCATTTTTGTAGGCAACGTAGGGGAAACGCCATATATTACCTAAGCCAACAGCAGAACCGATGGCAGCCATCAAAAATGCAAATCGGGATTGCCACTTCTCCACATGAGTAATGAAAGGAGGTTATTTATAGGTTTATGAAAGGGGGAGGGGATAAAGCCGAGTATATATGACGTTGCGACCGAAGAGGGCATAATCCCCAGCATATATCCCCTGTTATCCGATGTTGGTGGTGAATTTTTATCGGTATGCTTTGCTTCTGTGACGGATTCGGAGAACAAGTACTCCCTCCCTGGTTTTGACGTATATGACCCGGTAATCTCCTATCCGGTATTTAAACAATCCTTTGAATTGTCCTGACAAAGGTATCCCACAATCTGGATTCTCACCCAGACTCTTTTCCAGCTGTTGAAGGATACGCATAGCCACCTTTTTATCTAATTTTTTCAGATCTTTTATTACCGAAGATTTATATTCTATCTTACAGGCCAAGATGCTCCCTCAGTTCTTTACTTGAAATGATCAAATCATCTTTGTCCCTTAATCTTTCCAGCGCTATCAAATAATCAGAATACTCCTCCAAATAAGCCTCTAATGCCTTACGAACAATATACGTTTTAGGACGCTCCAACAGATTAGCCACTTCCTCTAACTCACGCATAATATCCTCAGGCAACCGAACAGATAACGCAACCGACATAACATATCACCAGTGTAATACAATGAAATAATAGTATATCAATGTATCGCAAAACCAAACATCAAAAGCCCACCAAAACCAATTTTAAAATCTATTGAAGTCATATCCTGCAATGTATTCGATAATATTCTCGCATGCTATGAGTATGTCCTTTAGATACTCCTTATC
>CAZTWM010000008.1:0-16423 GCA_964617935.1 uncultured Thermoplasmatales archaeon
GTATAGAAGAGCAGCGCCGTCTCCTCAGCGGTTATAAAGGGGATGAAAGGGTAAGTATAGAAAAATGGAGGGAGGCGATGGAGCCAAAGCATGTGGCATGTTCGCTGACAGGAGAACCAACACTTTATCCATATCTAAGTGATTTCTTTGAAGAATGCCATAAAAAGGGGATGACAACCTTTCTGGTAACCAATGGCACAAATCCAGAAGCAATAGAAAAAATGGACACACTTCCTACCCAACTTTATGTCACTCTTGCCGCACCAAATGAAGAGATATACAAAAAACTGAATGTTCCTCTCATAAAGGATGGATGGAAAAAATTGAATGAAACTCTTGAATTGCTGGGCAGTCTGGAGACAAGAACAGTCATACGACATACACTGGTGAGGGGGTGGAATCTGGGGTATGAGGAAGAATATGCTGAACTGGATGAGAAAGCGAATCCATGGTTTATAGAGCCAAAAGGATACATGTTTCTCGGTTATTCAAGGAAGAGAATGAGTCTGGAAAATATGCCCAGTCATGAAGAGATAAGGAAATTTTCAGAAAGACTTGCTGATTTAACGGGCTATAAAATCGAGGAGGAAAGGGAGGACTCAAGGGTTGTATTACTTGGCAGGGGAAAGGAGAGGAGGATAAGGTGAACAATTATCTTATACTCCTGCTTTTGGTTTCCTTTGGAACAATAATACTCATGGTGGCAAAAAGGAAAAATTTTGCCCTTGCCATATTTACCGGGGCGTTCATCCTTTCCATATCAATACCTGATAAAATACTGGATGTTTTCATAAAAACGCTGGGAGATTACAGGGTAATTTCTCTAATGCTCATTGTTGTTATGATAAAAATGCTTGCTGTCATACTCAAGGAAACGGGACAGATAAAGGAGATAATTTCATTTTTGCAGAGGAAATTGTCATATAAGGGGGTTTTGATTGCCATACCATCCATACTTGGTTTGCTTCCTGTTCCTGGCGGCGCCCTTCTCTCCGCCCCCCTCATAGACACGCATGGGAAGGATGGTGGGGTTAAAAAAGAAGAATTGATGGTAATAAATCTCTGGTATCGCCATATATGGTTCATCATATTCCCTCTCGCCACACCCCTGGTTCTTTTATCAGATCTCTCCTCCACCAATATATTTTTAATAATAGGTGCCCAGATTCCCATGTTTCTGCTTGCATTTTTTATTGGCTATTTATTTGTGAGGAAGGCTAAAGATTTGGAGATGGTGGTGAAGGATGGGGAAAGCGGATTAAAATCATTTCTTCCCGTAATCCTCCCCGCCTCCATAGCAGTCCCCCTTTCCTTCTTTATGTCCACCTATCTCGCCTTTTTAATTGCCCTTCCCATAGGGCTTTTGATGGCATGGAAAATGGCGGAGAAGAGGGAGCTAAAGATTCTGAAGGAGGGATTTTCTTTATCTCTTGCCCTCTCCATATTTGGAATAATGTTCCTGAAAAACATAATATTTGAATCTGGAGTGCCTGATATGATATCGTCTTACATGACAAATATGCCCCCTGCCATAATGATTGCCCTCCTTTCCTTCATCATTGGATTGCTCACAGCCCACAATCTCGCAGCCATAGGACTTCTTTATCCCGTTCTTTCTCCTTTCCTTAATTCCCTTCCCATGATAAGTTTGCTCTACATCTCCTCTTTCATGGGCTATCTCATTTCCCCCATCCATCCCTGCATTTTTTTAACCTATGACTACTTCAAGCCAAAATTTACAGATGCCTATAAATTGCTTGTTCCCCCTTCCATTGCGATGGTTATTGCTGCCCTCCTTTTCTATTCTTTTCTGTAAAAATATCTTCCCTGCTTACACCACAGCACCATCGAAGGATTTCAACGCTTCTCTCCCCCATATACTCCATTGCTTTTCTGGAAGGATTCGCCATTTCCTTTGCCCCTGCTTTTATGAGAGGAATGTCAAGATGGCGGGGACGCATGCATCCTATGGAAATTTTTTTTATTTTTTTATCTGCCTCTTTAAAAAAATTAATTGCTTCTTCTTCATCAATTCTCACCTTTTCAAAGGGAGTTTTTGCGGTTGGGACAATAAAGTTGAGGACGAGTTTTTCAAATCTGGAATATTTAATTTCGTCCAGAATTTCCCATTCCTCTATTTTTCCGTAATTGAGTCCTGCTGTTATGTGGGGAGATATCTTCATTCCTGCATCCTGGAGGAGGTGCATACTGTTCATGTAATCCTCCATTTTTTTGTTTAAACCAAAAACATTTTTTATGGCATCGGAGGAGGGTATATCAACAAAAGCAATATTTGCTGCATTAGAAATTTTTTCAGCCATTTTTTCATCAACAAATCCTGGATGAATGGCAACATAGATTTTTTTCTTTAAATCTTCCATGAAAGGGAGATGTTTTTCAAGATTAAGCAATCTTCCTTCTCTATCAAAACCACTGCTTATCAAAACACCGTTAAATTCACCACCTTTTTTAATTTCATCTTTAAATTGTTCAATGCCCATCATCTGATGCAAAAATTTCCCCATGCAGTGCTTGCAGTTGAGCATGCATTTTTTTGATAAAGTTACGGAAGGAAAGAATGGTTTTGGAATATAGGCAATCATTTCGCCTCTCCTAAGAAGTTTTTGAATATTTCCACACCATATTCAGTATGCTCCACTTCAGGATGAAATTGCAAGCCGAATAATGGTTTGCTGACGTGACGCATTGCCTGAACTTTGCAGTTGGGAGATGAGGCAAGTAAAATGAAGTTGTCAGGCATGGAGGTGACCTCATCATTATGGCTTTCCCATACAATCATTTTGCGGGGTAAATTCTGGAAGAGAACATCCTCCTCCATCACCTCTATCTCTACCTTCCCATACTCTGGAATGGAAGCAGGCTCTGCCCTTCCTCCAAAAAATCTTGCCATGAACTGATGCCCGGCACATATTCCGAGGATGGGGCAGGAAGCATGAAGCAAATATTCATCACAGTTTCCGAGTTTATTCTGCAAGCCCACGCGGGGTGCCCCTCCTGAAAGAACTAAAGCATCAGCATCCTTCAATTTTTCCAGAGGTGTTGTATTTGCCACTATTTCTGCATCCACACCTATATAGCGAAGCACTCTCCATTCCCGATGGGTCCACTGTCCACCATTGTCTATAACATATATTTTCATTGTTGAAAAAAGAGGAGGAGGATATAATTTTTCTGTTGAACATTGAGATAACCTAAAGGGAATGGAGGAAATATGGTAAGCGAAAAGTGAGAGTGGATACAACATTTAATTATGTATCTTACCACCATAGGCATTATAATTTCAGATATTCCTAAGATTTCGTGATATTTTAAGTCCTTTTTCATTTTCTTTTTGGGATGGGAATGAAATGTCCTTATTGCGAGGGGAGAATATAGTAAAGGCTGGGAAAAGATACAATAAATATTTTGAAAAAGCAGTTATACGGATATAATTCTTGTAGGAGAAGGTTTGTCGAAAGAGATGGTTTTGAATATTGGCATATACAAAAGAAAGTATCCTTAAAACTCTTCATTTATATGCAGGGTTTGTTATTATCAAAAATAAGAGAGATTTTTATACTGGGTTAAAAAATATGCTCATTTGCTGGAAAAATTTGGGAAAATGCTTACTTCCCCCAATCCTCTCTTTTTGCATAATTTTTTTATAAGTTCATTAACCCTTTCATATGCCATAATATATTTATCCAGTTTTTCAGCATTTTTTTCATCACCATGCCACCAGTGAGCCTTTTCATAAACTTTTATCCAGTGGAGATAATGAAAAGAAAGCCACATCAATCTTTGGATATTAGACGGAAACTCACCTATAACTTCTGGGCAATATTTGTTTATTTGCAGGGTCTGAGTTTCAACTTCATCGCAGGACATGGGTAATGTAAAACACAAAACTGCTTTTATCTATTTCTGCTCAATATCGGGCATAAAGTCGCTTTTGCAGATGATGTATTGCTCAAACTTTTTTCAATGCAGATGATGAAAATGGAGTATATGAATAATTTGTCTTATCCCATCCTTCTTCTATTGTCTGGAGGCTGATTGTCCATGTGGGGTCTGATGGGTATCCAAACACCTCTCTTATTATATGCAAATCTATCTCTACTTTATCTCCAACAGAAAATTTCTGGGTTAAGTCACCCGAAAATGGGAGAGATGAATTCAAATCTGTAATGAAATATATACTGGTGTAATCATTGTTGGGGTGGTAGGTGAGATTATGAATGGTGTCCTTTACCAACACTTCCTCCCCATCTTTCAAAGAGGTAAAATTGTAGAATACATGTTTTGTTTCATTCACTATGGTTCTGTTATACTCCCCTATCAACTGTAAGAATTCCCCTGCAGAAAATGTTTCTACATTGGTCTTTGTTCCACTTTTTTCAATGCACCCCGATGACACCGCAAGGGCAAGAAAAAGAAGTGCAACAAATATTACATTTATTTTCATTGCAGAACAACTTTTGGTGTTATATAAATGTTGCTGGGTTTCCATATCTCGCAACAAAACATGGTTGTTCATCTTTTATCAGAGGACATGTTGTTGGTTAACTACTACCAATTTTATAATTCCTATCTTCTTATTTCAGGGGTGAAAAAAGGGATGTGTGCCAACTTTTCTCCCTTTACTCTATGACTCATTTTCCTCCATGAAAAACCACAATTTTGGGGACAACAAAAAATTTGTCGAAATAGAATTTACAAAATTGATGGAAGTGTGGAAAAAGATTTGTAAGGGGAATAGAAAATAGGTTATTCTCCATTGACACCAGGTCCAGGAAGAAATGTGGAAAAGGTAGAGAGTGGAATTATATGAAAAAATAGGATATCTTATGATAAACCATCCTTCAATAACTAAACAGCAATCACCCACTACCCAATTTTCAGTCGCGTTTATTCCTATATAGGATGTGCTTTCTCCTTATCAACCTCTTCGCCATCATGGGCTATCTGAATTTTCTGAAGGGATGTAATCTTCCACAAGCAGATATGATGGCTCTGGATAGCAGATGAATTATAGGACATTCTATTCTTACTTTTCTAGAAGCAACGCCACTCTGGTTTTGTGGGCTATGACATGAAACCTCTTTCATGTTTTATGTATTCTCTAATTATAGCCATAATATTTGCCATAGGATTGAGATTTCATATGGTTGAATTCTTTCACTGGATTCAGCAGAATTAATTTCCTTTTTCTATCTATAAAATCAGTTGCACGGCATAAAAATTTATACGGCAAAGGCTAAAGATTCTACAATCCATATTCCAACAAATTTATAAGCATAATTTTGCTTCAGATGAAAATGACCGCCTATAATGCAATTGAGACGGAGAGAAAATGGCAGAAGAAATGGAAGGAAATGCAGATTTATAGATTTGACAGGGAAAAAGAGCCTGTTTATTCCATAGACAATCCTCCAAGATATGCATCAGGTTCCCTCCACATAGGACATGCTGTCCATTATACCCACATAGATTTCGCCGCCAGATACAAAAGAATGAATGGATTCAACGTTTTTTTTCCCCTCTGCTTTGATGTGAATGGCATACCCATTGAAGAAAGGGTGGAAAGGAGATATGGAATAACCAGGAGGGATATAGACCGCCATGAATTCATAAAAAGATGCGAGGAATTCGCCGATGAAAATATAGATGAGATGATTCGCCAGTTCATGGTGCTGGGGGAATCCATGGATGAAAGTGTTTTTTATAGAACTGATGCCCACTACTACCGCCGCCTCACCCAGATATCCTTTATCCGCCTTTACAAAAAAGGGTATATATACAAAGGAAAGTTTCCCGTCAACTGGTGTCCCAGATGTATGACAGCCATGGCAGATGCAGAAATAGAGCATACAGAAAGGGAGACAAAACTCAATACAATAAAATTCTATTTCCCCCAGCCAGAGGAGGGAAAGGGGATAAAAAAAGATGGGAGAGGAAGTTATATAGAAATAGCCACCACCCGCCCTGAGATGCTCTCCACCTGCCAGATTGTGGCAATTCATCCCGATGATGAACGGGCATCGTATATTGTGGGAAAGGAGGTAGTGGTTCCAATTTATGGAAAAAAGGTTAAGATAGTGGAGGATGATAGTGTTGATCCTAATTTTGGAACGGGCATAGTAATGATTTGCACCATAGGAGATAAGGAAGATTTGGAATGGGCAATCAAGTATGATTTACCAATAGAAATCTGCATAAATGAGGATGGCACCATGAACAGCCTGGCAGGCAAATACGAGGGAATGAAGGTGGAGGAGGCGAGGAAAAAAATAATAGAAGATTTGAAAGAAAATGGCTATCTTGTAAAGCAGGAAAATCTGCAACAAAGTGTTGGAGTATGCTGGCGATGCAAGACCCCCACAGAATTCATACAGGCGGAACAATGGTTTTTGAAAATTCTTCCATTCAAAGAAAAAATATTGGAAGTAGCCAGAGAAATGAAATGGTATCCTGATTATATGTTCAAAAGACTGGAAGATTGGGTAAACTCTCTCAAATGGGACTGGGTGATATCGAGGCAGAGGTATTTCGCCACCCCCATACCTGTATGGGAATGCAAAAATTGTGGGGAAATTGTTCTGGCGGAGGAAAGCCAATGCTATGTTGACCCAACAGTTGACAAACCTCCTGTGGAAAAATGTCCAAAGTGTGGGGAGGAATTGAAAGGGAGTGAAGATGTCTTTGATACATGGATGGATTCTTCAATAACCCCCCTCTATAATACATTCTGGGAAAGAGATGATGATTTATTCAAAAAACTTTATCCAATGAGTTTGAGACCCCAGGCTCATGATATAATAAGAACATGGGCATTCTATACCATTTTGAGATGCTTCTTGCTGACAGATGAAAAACCTTTTGAGGAGATGATGATAGATGGATTTATACTTGCCCCTGATGGAAAACCAATGCATACTTCCCTGGGCAATGTGGTGGACCCACTGGAAATAATAGAAGAATATGGAAGTGATGCTCTCCGTTATTACGCATCCACCTGCAAACTGGGGGAGGACAATCCTTTCAGATACAAGGACTTGGTGAGGGGAGTAAGATTGATGAATAAATTGTGGAATGTGGAAAATTTTATAGGGAGGGTAATAAAAAAGAAGCCGCAGCCCCAGGAATATCATCTCATTGATAGATGGATTTTGAGTAAATACTCTGATATGGTTGAAAAGGTGACTGAACACATGAATAACTACAGATTCTCAGATGCCATGAAAGAAATGGAATATTTTCTGTGGCATGAATTTGCCGACCACTATATAGAAATGATAAAACATCGTATCTATGAAAAGAATGATGAGGGAGCAATATACACCCTTTATATTATAGGTCTTGGAATGGTGAAACTGTTTGCCCCCTTCCTTCCTTTTATAACTGAGGAGATATATCATAATATATACAAAAGATTTGAGGAGGAAGAAAGCATACATGTTGCAAAATGGCCCTCCCCCCTACTGAAGGATAAAAAAGCGGAAGAAAAGGGAGAGATAATAAAGGAAGTGATTGCCAGAATAAGGGAATGGAAGAACAGGCATGGAATGGCACTAAATTCCGAAATATCAAAGGTTATAATTTACGGGGATGTGGATGGAAAGGATGTCATAGGAGGAACTCTGAGAATAAAGGAAATGTTATCTTCGGAAAAGAAAATAACATTGCGTAAAATAGCAAGACCTGATTACAGTAAAATCGGACCCCATTTCAGAGATAAAAGCAAGGCTGTGATAGATGAAATAAAAAGGAATGGGGAGAAGGTGGCGGTGGAGGTGGAGGAGAAGGGCTATTATTCATTTAATATAGGGGAAGAAGAAATTAAAATTGAAAAAGAATTTGTGAAAATTGAGGAGGAAGGGGATGAAAATTTATTAAAAGCAGGAGATATATTCATAAGAGTGGAAAAATGAGAAGAGAATGGTTGATGAGGCTGATAGCAATACTGGTTGTGCTCTTCATGATTCTATCGGGCTTTGTGGTGATGTTCTACCATACATGAAAAATTGATTTCACAATTCCAATGGTTCCATATATCTTGGCTTATAAATTTTCCATTCCCCACTGGAAAAATCCCGAATAACCACATGAGATATGTCCGCTTCCTTCCCAATTTCAGTTATAAGTATGCCGCCATTGCCTTTTTTTGCATAAAGACGGGAGGTAAATATGGTAAGACATTTTTTGTAAACTATCATACCGTTTAGATTGTAATCATGCCCTCTTACAAACCCTTTTGTATTCGTTCTGTTGAGAAAATTATTTAAATCCTTTTCAGTGAATCTTTTTCCTGCCCCTCTAAAAACAGGCGATATGGCGGCATCACTCCATGTTATTTCCTCAATATCTTCAATGTTATTTTTCTCAATTTCATCCAGTTCCTTTTCCAATGGAAAACCTGCATGGGAAAGAAAAATGTTATTGGATATAATTGCCAGGGGCATCCTCTGAAAAATGGCAGCATATTTGCCATACAGCCCGCCCGCCTCCCTCTCAAATTCATTGGGAGAGCATGGTATGGCATAATTGGCTTCATGATTTCCCTTCAGCAAATAAATTTTTTCTGGGAATTTCACCTTCATTTCTAAGAGGAAATTTATGTTTGGGAAGGAAGAAGATATATCCTTGGGAGCTCTGTCCACATAATCTCCCAAGAAAACGAGATAATCAAAATTTTCATGGAGAAATTTTTTTACCACTTCTCTGGAGATGATGATGTCTCCATGGGTGTCGCCCGCCACCATGGTTTTTCCATCCAATCTCAAAACAGGCGGTTCGTTTTCCATTATTTTTAATACCTCTTCCATAACCTTGCTTTCCATAATATAATTCTTTAAATACATGGGGGATATATGTTTTTAATGCTTTCAGTGATAATCCCCATCTATAATGAGGAGGAGAATATACTCCCTCTCTACCATAAACTCAAAAATGTTATGGACAGAGAGGATGAAATCATATTCATTGATGATGGGAGCACCGATAAAAGTTATGATGTGGTGAAGGAGATTCACGAAAAAGATGAGAGAGTGAAATGTATCAGATTTTCCAGAAATTTTGGAAAAACTGCAGCCCTCATGGCGGGTTTTGAAGAAGCAAAGGGAGATATTATAATCACCATGGATGGGGATTTGCAGAACGACCCAGAAGACATACCCCAAATGCTGGAAATGCTGAAGGAATATGATGTGGTGAGTGGTTGGAGGCATAATAGAAAGGACCCATTTTTTTCAAAAAGGATTCCTTCTCTTATATCGAACAGATTATCAAGATGGCTTACAGGGCTTAACATACATGATTTCAACTGCGGGCTCAAGGCATATAAAAAAGAATGTCTGAAGGATATGGAGTTATATGGAGAAATGCATCGCTACATCCCTGCCATCCTGGCATGGAAGGGTTATAGAGTGGGGGAGGTTAAGGTTAAGCATTTTCCAAGGAAGCATGGAAAGAGTAAATATGGGATGTCCAGACTCTTCAGGGGATTGTTTGATTTAATAAATTTCAAGTTCTGGGCGGGCTACTCCACCCGTCCCCTTCATTTTTTTGGAGGTGCAGGCACAGGAATGTTTTTCGTTGGATTTATCATCGGACTGTATCTGGTATTTATAAAGTACATGTATGGGGAAACCCTCTCCAATCGCCCTCTTTTATGGTTATCCATACTCCTCATGATAATGGGCTTTCAACTCTTCATGACAGGTTTTCTGGCAGAGATAATGATAAGAAATTATTATTCCGCGCCCGGTAAAAAAATGTATGTTATAAAGGAGAAACTGGAATAAAATGAAGATATGCATGCTTACAGGATTGGATAAACTGAAAAAATTCATTGATTTCAGGAATGCAGGAGGAATGGGGACGCAGGTTCCACTGCTTGCAAAAAAGATGGAGGAGAGGGGGATTGAGGTTAAAATAGATGATGTAAGAGATTGTGATATCCTCCATATCCATAATCCAATGCCCAACTACATACCCCTCATAAAAAGGGCAAGAAAAAAAGGAGTAAAGGTGGTGGTTCATGCCCGCCATCTCCCTGAACTGGTGAAGGGAGGATTTAAATTCGGCAATGCTGTATATCCTCTTTTCCATGCATATTCAAAATTTTTCTATAACATGGCAGATGCAATAGTATGCGCCACTCCTTATGTAAAAAATTGGATGATAAATAATGGAATCAGAAAAAATCTTTATGTGATACCCAATGGAGTGGATTGCTCCTTTTTTTACCCATCCGAAAAAATGAGGACATCTTTCAGAAACAGATATGGAATTGAGGATGAAATGATTATCTTCTCCGTTGGTTTGATGATTCCCCGAAAGGGCATATATGATTTTGTTGAAGTGGCGAAAAGGTGCAATGATAAAAAATTTATATGGATTGGCTCCAGTGAAAAAGGGCTGGAAAAGGTTGAAATCTCCATTCCAGAAAACATGCTTCACATACCCTACCTTCCTTTTCATGAAATGCCCCTCGCCTACAATGGAGGAGACATATTTTTCTTCCCCACATATGCGGAAAGTTATGGAAATGTGCTGATGGAGGCGGCGGCTTGCGGAAAAGCGCTGGTGATAAGAGATATAGAGATTTACAGGGAATGGTTTGTGCATGGAGAGAACTGCCTTAAAGGAAGAAATGTGGATGAATTTGTGGATGCCATAGAGGAAATCTCAAGGAATGAAGAAATGAGAAAAAGACTGGCGGAGAATGCACAATCCACGGCACAGGAACAGGATATTTCCCGCACCATAGATGAAATGATAAAGATGTATTATGAATTGATGGAAGGATAAGTGCAGATGACCATGCTGGGAAATAAAGGTTTTCCTTTTGTTAAAAATATTTGAATTTGTGATGCCATGACAAAATTTATTCAAGTTCACATATTTAACAAATTATTTATACAAACATGATTTGAAGAAACAATGAAACTTTCCATTGTGGTGCCAACATATAATGAAAGAGAGAATATTCCAATACTTGTGGAAAGGTTAAAAAATTCGCTTTCAGGCATTGACTTTGAATTGATTATTGTGGATGATAACAGCCCTGATGGAACATGGAAAATTGCTGAGGGAATGGCGAAAGAAAATCCTTTCATAAGGGTTGTAAGAAGGCGTGGTGAAAGAGACTTATCCACTGCAGTATTGAAGGGCTTTCAGATGGCAGAGGGGGATGTGGTTGCTGTGATGGATGCCGATTTGCAACATCCACCTGAGAAAATAAGGGATATGTTCCAGAAAATTGGGGAGGCAGATATGGTGGTGGGCAGCAGATATGTGGAGGGGGGAGAGATAGAGGAATGGGGGATAATAAGGAAATTCTATTCAAAAATTGCTACCTTACTTGCCCACATTTTTGTGCCTGCAAGTAGAGTGGTTAAAGATCCAATGTCAGGATTCTTCATGCTTAAGAAAAATGTCTTGGACGATGTGGTTTTAAATCCCATGGGTTATAAGATCCTCCTTGAAATACTGGCAAAGGGAAATTATGGGAGGGTGGAGGAGGAAGCGATAAAATTCAGAAAAAGAGAGAAAGGAGAGAGTTCCCTCAACATTGGAATTCAATTCAAATATCTCCGCCACCTCCTCAGATTGGCGTGGGAAACGGGAGAGATATATAGAATGCTCAAATTTGCCCTGATTGGATTAACAGGCGTATTCGTAAATCTTGGCATTTTATGGTTGCTGACTGAAAAAGCAGAGATGTATTATCTTTTTTCAGCAATTTTTTCCATAGAAGCATCCATAATTTCTAACTTCCTCCTAAATGATATATGGACATTTAAGGATAGAAAGAAAAGAGGAATATGGAATGGGCTCAGAAGAATGTTTAAATTTAATTTAATAAGTTTACCTGCTTTCCCCATGCAGATGGGGGTGATGGGATTTTTGAAAGAATTTTTTGGTGTATATTATCTTCTGGCAGCATTCATGGGTATAATATTGGTTTTCATCTGGAACTTTGTTGCCAACAGTCTATGGACATGGAAGAGGATGGACTAAAAAGTTGCCTATACAACCAATCATCCCTTCACATATATTTCATAAACATCCTGTGAAAATTTTGGGCATACCCCATGAAATAGGAGTTGCCCCCTTCCCTCAACTTTTTCATAAAAATGCCATTCATTGCTCATGTTGAGATATTCTCTTAGCCCTTCGATTTCTGAGAGGTGGTAATAAAGTATAACAACCTTTGTTTCATTTCTCTCCATCCAGTATATTATGTCATTTAAGGTTGTTTCAGGATAGTGATATTTCGCAAGATTGGTGAGGTTGGGCGGAGCAAGGCGGTTGGCGATAACATTCACAATGGGATTGCCAGAGATGATTAAATCCTTCTCCCCTGTTATACCCTCAACATCATCTGCAACCCTGTAGGAGATGTCATGGGGGGCAGTGAAAACAAAAAAGACGGCGAGAAATATGTTGAAGGAAATAAATGCGGTCATTATGACTCTTTTTTTCACATTCCATTTATTATTGATGACAATGGAAGATAGAAGAGCAAGAGGATATGATATATAAACAAAATGATGCTGGGAAGTCCTTCCCTGAACCATGATGGGGATTAAAATGAATAAAGTCCATGAAACTAAATAGAGTTTTTTTTCATCTCTCAAATCCCATTTCCTTATTGAAAACAGATAAACAAAACAAGATGAAATGAAAAGAAGGATGCTCATTTTACTGTACATATCAATTCCTCTATGGGTTTGCCTCAGAAATATGCCTTCTATCATCTGGTGGGGAGTAAATAGAAGAAGCATGAAAAGAAATGGGATGGAAAAGGTGAGGAGGTATATTGTCAGATGTTTGATGTTTCTCTTTATGAAAATGAAGTATATAAGGAGGAAAATTTCAAAGAATATAGGAATGAGTTTTGAGAGTATGGAGAGAGATAGAAGCAAAGAAGAGATGGCAAGGAATTTCCAGTCTTTTCTATCCATGTATATCATAAAAAAATAGGAGGAGGCGAGAAGGAAAAATGCTGAAAAAAGGTCAAGAGATGCCAGCCGTGATTCCCTGAAGAGATTGAAATCTAAGGAGATTATTAAAAGCGATAAAAATGCCACATTCTTTCCAAATTTTTTTGCCATCAAAAAAAGAATTATGGAGGAAATGATAAAAAGAGAGTATGAAAGATATCTGCACGACATCACATCTCCTTTAAAAAGAGAGAATATAAGTATTGCCAGAGGAGATTGGTCACCATTTAAGTCCTCATAATAGTTATAACCATGGGAAACCATCTTTGCCTGCAATAAATGGATTCCCTCATCTATTCCATTGGTGGAGAAAGGGTTTTCCATATTATATGCTCTTAAAACAAAAAGAAAAAGGATTATCGCCACCGCAATCTTATTTTTTAACAACATACACAACACCTCCTATCATACTGGTAATAACCTTCACCATCTGGTTCAAAAAACCTAGGGAAAAGGCGGCAGAAAATTCCATGCCCACTGATGAAAACAACATGGCGTAACTCCCCTCCCTGACTCCAAATCCCTGAATGGATACTGGAAGAGAAACCAGAATCTGGGATACGGGAATGAAGATTAAAAAATAAATAAATCTGGTTTCAATTCCAATGGAAAGGGCAAGGATATAGTTGTTCAATACAAGCATAAGATGGTAGAGGAGGGAAAGGGAAATAACACATATCCATAACTTTTTCCCTTTATAATTCTTAACCGAATCAATCACTTTCATGAGAAAATGCTGGATTCTTTCCCATCGAGCAAACAATATCATGGTTATTTTTTCAAATATGGTTGTTGCAAGCATAAGAGATATGAGTGCAATAAAGGAAAAAATTATGAGAAGAGAGATTATAACGGATTGATATGGAAGGAGAGAATAAAAGAAAAGAATGCTAATCAGGGCAATCATCATAACGGCAATAAGACCGGCGATTCTATCCATTATGACGGATGAAAAGGACTCCACATTCTTTGTTTTCTTACCCAGTTTATATGCTTTTATCACATCTCCGCCGAAGGAAGAGGGCATCATGACATTGAAGAAGGAACCCATATAGTAAAAGGAGAGAGCATCCATATACTTTAACTCCACCCCTGCATGGGAAAGGAGAATCTGCCATCTTTTTGCACTCAAAAATACACCCGCATTTTCAATGGCGAGGGCAAGCATAAAAAAAGGAGTTGACGTTTTAGAAATTTCCTCAATAACTTTATTGATTCCTATAAAATACAGGAATATGGAGAGGAGGGAAATACTTATTCCTGCCCTTATAATGAATTCCTTTTTCACATTCCATTATGCATTCTCCAAATAATAATTTTGGGAAATAATTTAAGCGATGCCATATTTCCCCTCATGAAAAGGATCCTCCTTCTCAGCATACTAATCCTTTCCTCCATGATTATCATGGATACTCTCTTTATAGACAAAAATGTTAATACAAATCCATCCACAGACCATACAGATAATCAACTTTATATTGAAAGGGCGGAGACAATTTTAAAGGGAGGCATTCTCTATAAAGATGTTGTCACAAAAACACCTCCTTTGATAAATTACCTCCTACTCCCCCCTGTCATTCTGGGCGCCTCCCCGCTGGCATTCGAGATTTATTTTTCAATTTTTATTGTCCTCACAGTCCTTTCCATATACCATTTTCTCTCAAAAATTGATGAAAAAAAGGCATATCTTTCTGCAATTCTTTTTCTTCTCATTCCCACCACCATGGCGACGCCCACACTCTGCAGGCAGGATGAAAGCATAGTTGTTTTCTTTTTCATTCTTCCCCTCCTGATTTTATATTCCACAGGAAAGGAAAAAACATATTCCCTCCTTGCCTCCATAGGGGTGTGGATAAAAATGCATCCCATTTTTCTTATCCCTCCCTTTCTTCTCAAAAAGAAGGGAAAGGAATTGATGATTCATATTGTTATAATTTTGGCAGTTTCTCTGGTAATAATTTTACCTTTTTTGATTTTGGCGGGCAATAAATTTCTATGGTTTCTTAAATTTTATATTTTTGGTGAAGGAGAAAAACTCCAAGGAATAAGTCTGTGGCGTTTGCTGGATGCCAACGGTATCTCCATCCCATCCATATTCCTGATTGGAATAATGGGTGTTGCCATCCTGATAATATATGCAAAATTTTACAGAGAGGGGATATGGAAATGCATTCTTCTTTCACTGATTGCCTATTTCATCCTATACCCAAAAATACATTATGAATATTTTCTCATGTTCTTTGCACTTTCCATACCCTATATGGTGGAAGACAAAAAGAATATACTTCTTCTCTATGCCATTGCCCTCCTGACAGGTATAACCCTGCTTATAGAACAGAGATATCTTGACTGGAAAACCATGGAGGTGGCATCATGGTTTTTTATCCCCCTCGCCATTTTATCGATGCTTATGGTTGATATAATCATGCTACACCTTTTCCGCCATATTTCTCGGGAGAATTTCTGGCTTGATAAATTCTGATTTTTATACCCATTCCATGACATAAAATTCAATCATAATATTGTTCTCTCCTCCTGGAAATTTGTTTGTAAAAAATGTCCGCACTTCCGCAATTCTGTATTTTCCAAATAAAAATTTTTATAGTACCTTTTGTCTTATTGTTTCATGAAGAAAATTGCCGTTATTATTATTACCCTTGTCATGGTGGGCATAACCACTGGCGGAAACGTGGCGAAGGAAAAAGAGCATACACTCCAGTATACTCTTCCAGATTCCCCCACCGGACATTTTGAAATTCAGTGGGAAAAAAGTTATGGTAAAATATGGTGGTGGTCGGCAAGATATGAAGGACCGCAGCCCGTTGGAGATGCTGACAACGATGGAAAAAATGAACTGCTCATTGGAGGAAGAGATCCGTTCATGAGAGTGATGAAATACGATGATGCCAAAGGATATTATGAACAGGCAAAGATAATTGACCCTGTTTTTGGGGCTGGATACGGATTATGGCTGAGAGTGGGTCAGAACTGGGTGCGTATACCTGAGCCCTTCGGCTCAGCCACTGGCTTCAGCATAGCAGATGTTGACAACGATGGTAAAAATGAAATAGGGGTTGCATGGGGCGGACATTTCTCAGCCTTTAAATGGAATGGGCATCGCTATAAACTCATGGGAAGATATATGATAACCAGTAAAAACATGAGGGGGACAACCCTGGATTGCATAGTGGGCGATTACAATAATGATGGTAAAAATGAGGTGCTGGTTACTGGGGGATTTGAAGGTGAATCTTCTCTGATAGCCCTCAAATGGGATGGCAGCAAATTTGTGAAAGAGGCGGGATGGGGATATCGTTCCATATATTTCCCCTGGATTGCAGATGTTGACAACGATGGTAAAAATGAGGTGATTGTGGGGCATGGAAGGGATTTGACGGTGCTGAAATGGAATG